>VBLN01000363.1:2539-4434 GCA_005878685.1 Deltaproteobacteria bacterium
GTCTGTGACGCTCATTCTCAGCAATGATGACGTGAAGCGCGTTCTCACGATGGAGATCGCGATGGGCGCTTTGGAGGACGCTTACTCCGAGCTGGCGCAAGAGGAGGCGGTCTGCCGGCCGCGCATCGACATTCAGATTCCAAGCAAGGACCCGAAAAGAGTTTACCAGTGGGGCACGATGGAAGGCGGTTCGCTCTCAGGATACTTCGCCATCCGAATGAAATCCGATGTGATTTACGAGCAAGATTATGAAGGGGCGCGAACGCAGGAAAAGTACTGCGTGCGCCCCGGCAAGTTTTGCGGCCTAGTTCTGCTCGTGACCATTTATAACGGAGAGCCCGTGGCCTTGATCAACGACGGCTATCTCCAGCACATGAGGGTCGGGGCGGACTCAGGAATCGGAGCCAAGTATATGGCCCGAGAGGATGCCGAGGTCGTGGGCATGATCGGCTCCGGAGGCATGGCAAGGTCGCACGCTGAAGCATTTGTTCTGGCGCGCAAGATCAGGAAGATCCAAGTCTACAGTCCGACGAAAGCGCACAGAGAGGCGTACGCGAGCGAAATCTCGGAAAAATTAAAACTTGAAGTCATCCCTCTGGATGACCCGCGAGACGTCTATAAAGGGGCCGACATCATTGCAGGCTGCACCGACTCCGCCGTTCCCATCATCATCGGCAAGTGGCTTAGAGAAGGGACGCACATCACCTGCATCGGCGGAAAACCTGATGAGGAGACGTTGGGGCGAATCGACGTTTCTTTAAGGCTCGGCAACGCGCCGGCTCCCTGGGGGCTTCCTGAATTCGGCTTTGCGGATGAGTATCTCACTTATGCCGCAATGCCCAGGCAAGAGCGTGACTTTAAGATGAAACCGGCCGGAAAACGTGGACACGGCGTGATCGCAGAGGACAAGGCTGTCTTTTTGGCGGAGCTGCTGAGTGGAAAGAAGAAGGGGAGAACTTCGGCGAAGCAAATCACGTACTCCGAGAGAGGAAACATTCAGGGCGCTCAGTTCTTCGCTGTCGCTGGCAAGATATACGAGCTTGCGAAAGAAAAAGGTCTCGGCCGGGAAATCCCGACGGACTGGCTGCTCCAGGATATCCGCGACTAGTGGCGAGCTGTGGACGAGGCTCATGTGATTCGACCCTTGCTGATCCAGCCGCATGAAGTCAAGGGCATCGTGGGCATGGCAGATGCTATCGAGGCCGTGCGGCTGGGATTTCGAGAGTGGGGAGAGAACTCTCAGATCAATGCGCCGCGCCGGCGAATTCACATTCCGACAGGCGTGCGGGTCAGCGTTCACCAGGGCGGTGTGCCTGCAAGCGGCGCCACTGGCTTGATGACTCACTGCGAGTGGGTCAAGCCGCTCTCCGACCATCAGGAATATCCCAGGCTCAATCATCCGGTCATCGTCCTTTATGACGCGAAGGAAGGAGAACTCAAAGCGATCATCATCGGCGAGATCACCTGCAGTGAGCTGCCTAACAATATCGCGGTTACGGGACTGCGCACAGCCGCAACCAGCGCCCTGGGAACGGATCTGCTGGCGCGTCGGGATGCGGAGCGCGTCGGCCTCTTCGGCTCGTCGGGCCAAGCACGCAATCATCTCGTCGCGTTGGCGAGGATTCGCAAAATCAAGCAGGTCAAGGTCTACAGCCGGAGCGCCGAGAATCGCAGAAAGTTTGCTGAAGAAATGGAGCCGGTTCTGAACCTACAAGTTCAGCCCGTTTCACGGCCGGAGGATGCCGTGCGCGGAGTGGATATGATTCTCACCGCTACGAACTCGAGCGTTCCAGTTTTTGATGGACGCTGGCTTGAGCAAGGAGTCCATGTGACCTCCATCGTCGGCAGCAATATAGGTTTGGTACAAGGCGGCTTTGCCAAGGCAAAGCGACGCG
>VBLN01000364.1 GCA_005878685.1 Deltaproteobacteria bacterium
CGCACCTTCATCCGCGGCTAAGGGAACCCTATTTCTCGATAGAAATGAATTTAGTGAAGGGAGCCTAAAATGGAACGCTCAATTGAAGTACGTCACGTGTCCCTGGAAATAAATGCCAACTTTGAGAGTTTCACCCAAACACTCGAACAATCCCTCGGCCGATTCGACTACTCTCTATATAGGGATCTCGAAACCGATCCTCGGTCCGTTGAAGAGCGCCTTAAAGCATCGGCTGGAGAAGAAGGGCTTATGCTTTTCAACGTTCAGGAGCATGGAAAACTTCTGAACATCTTCGGATCTCCAAGAAAAGCGAAGCAGTACGTGCTGGGAAACCCACTCATCGCGGCTACGATGACCCGCCGTGATATTAGAGCGGGACTCTATGCGCCCCTGAGAGTGCTCGTCTACGAGGCCGACGACCAGTCGACGCGAATCGAATTTGATCAGCCTTCTTCTCTCTTCGGGCAGTTCAATAATCCAGAGGTCACGACCGTGGCGCGATCGCTCGATACAAAATTAGCGAACCTGATCAAAAAGGCTGAACGGTCAGCAAAAGAATCCCGCGTGGCCTGATTCAGAGGAGGCGTCGACCATCGAAACCCATGAAACCTGCCCCGACCCGCTACGTCGACCAGGCCCTCTTTCGGCTTTCCTAATGTCCTGTTATCTGATAAGTCTCGGCCATCAAAGGGGGCGCCGGCCAATGTAACCCTTCGACCCTCCGAAGGTGGACGGATCTCGGCGGGTGGCGGAACCTTGAAAACAAGTTCGTATCATTTATTCTTAGGGAAAAGAGCTAAAACAATTTATAAGGAGGTAAACTAATATGGCACTCCATATCGGAGAAGAGGCTCCTAATTTTACCGCGGAGACGACGGAAGGAACCATCAATTTCCATGAGTGGATTGGGAACGGGTGGGCCATTCTGTTTTCGCATCCAAAGGATTTTACCCCGGTTTGCACGACCGAACTCGGGTACATGGCGGGTCTCAAATCGGAATTCGCCAAGCGAAACTGTAAGATCATCGGTCTGAGCATCGATCCTGTGACCGATCACAAAAAATGGTCCAAGGATATCGAGGAAACCCAGGGCCATGCGGTGAATTACCCGATTATCGGCGACTTTGATCTGAAGGTCGCCAAACTGTACGATATGATTCACCCCAGCGCCAGCGGCACCGCCCAGGGGCGAACCGCAGCGGACAATGCGACAGTCCGCTCGGTGTTCGTTGTTGGACCGGACAAGAAGATCAAACTGATGCTCACCTATCCCATGACGACCGGCCGCAATTTTGACGAGGTGCTGCGTGTAGTGGACTCGATGCAGCTAACCGCCAAGCATCAGGTCGCCACACCGGTCAACTGGAAGCAGGGTGACGACGTCATCATCGTCACTTCGGTTTCGGATGAAGACGCAAAAAAGAAATACCCGGGCGGCTGGAAAACATTGAAACCCTATCTCCGGCTCGTGTCGCAGCCGAAGTAGGACCAGTTTTTGAGTGACGTCAAAGAGGCGCCAACGAGATATCAAGGTCAAAATGGCCGGCGCCTTGAAAGCACGAACGGACAAGAAGTAGGGTGTATCACCATCAATTCAGGGAGGATCCGCAAATGAAATATGCCTTGTCGATCTCCGCCGCACTGCTCTTGGCCATGAGCCAGACGCAGCCGTCGTTGGCGCAAAACGGCGCCAACAATCTCGTTCAACAGGCGATCGCCGCGGAAGGCGGCGCCGATGCCTTGCGCGCATTGAAAGGGCTCGCCATCAAAGGCGAGGCCAAGTTCTGGGAGCCGGAGCAATCGGAGAAGGTCGGCGGCGAGCCGCGTTTCCTGGGCGATGCGACGTTCACGGTGACTTGGGATCTCGCGAACGGGATGGCGCGCTCCGAGTGGGACCGCGACCAGAAATACCCAGACCCCCCGGTGAAGCTGAAATTCACCGAGACCGTGTTGCCCACGCTCGGCTATGTCACCGACGACAAGGGCAGCCGGGCGATGTCTGGCATCCGCGTCGCGGCGCATCTGCGCGAGCTCGGGCGCGCCTCGCCGTGGCTGCTCGTCAAGGCGATGGACGCGCCAAAGAGCGTCGCCGCCATGGGCAACCAGAAGCTCGGCAAGCAGTCGCTGCCGGCGGTGTCGTTCAATGACGGCGGGACGAAGTTCACGATCCTGTTCGACTCCAAAACCCATCTGCCCGCCGCGATCCGCACCCGCGACGACGACAACATCCACGGCGACTCGGACTACGACCTGGTTCTCGGCGACTGGAAGGCGGTCGGCGACGTCAAGGTTGCGCACTCGCTGTCCTACCAGCTCAACGGCGTCGAAGTCGCGAAGCTTACCTACAAGGATGTGTCCGCGAATCCGATGATCGCGGCCGACGCGTTTGCCGCGCCGGATGCAGTCAAAGCGGCGGCCAAGGGTCCGGCGACGAGCAACGTGCCCTATCAATGGGTCCTGCGTCGCCTGTTCCTCACTCGGTTTGTCGACAGCGATTCGATCATTTACCCGGCGGGAGGCGGCCTCAAGCTGGTCGAGCTTGCGCCCAATGTGCAGCACGTCCAGGGCGGCGGGGCCAACAACCTGATCGTCGCGATGCAGGACCACCTTGTCATCTTCGATGCCCCCTACGGCGAGCTACAATCGCGCTGGGTCATCGACGCGGCGAAGGCCAAATATCCGGGCAAGCCGATCAAGTACCTCGTGCTCACGCATCACCATATGGACCACACCGGCGGCACACGGACTTACATCGCCGAGCGTGCCCAGGTGATCGTGCCGAGCCCGGACAAGGCGCATTTTGAGAAGGTCGCGCGAGCTCCTCACACGGTGGCCGTCGA
>VBLN01000365.1 GCA_005878685.1 Deltaproteobacteria bacterium
TTTGAAAAACTCATGGCTATTGTCGTAATTGTAAGTGACGCAGGGACTGAAGACGTCAATGAGGGAAAACCCTCTGTGCTGGATGCCGCCCTTGATGAGTTCGACTAAATGTTTTTGCTGGCCGGTAAATCCCCGTGCTACGTAAGTCGCGCCTCCCGCAATGGCCAGAGGGATTGGATTGATCGGATTCTCCACGCTACCGTAAGGGGTGCTTTTCGTCTTCATCCCTTTGATGCTCGTCGGCGATACCTGGCCGGTTGTGAGTCCGTAGATCTGGTTGTCCATTACAAGGTAGGTCAAGTCCACATTTCTCCGCATGGTATGGATGAAGTGGTTTCCGCCGATCCCGTAGCCATCGCCGTCGCCGCCAGTCGCAATGATCTTCAGTTCATGATTGGCAAGTTGCGCGCCCGTGGCAACCGCCAGAGCACGACCGTGCAGCGTATGCATGCCGTAGGCGTTAATATAGCCCGGCAAGTTGGAAGAGCAGCCGATGCCACTAATGGTCATCACCTCATGGGGTTGGAGTTCCAGCTCGACAAGCGCCTGCTTGAGCGCAGCGAGAACACCGAAATCCCCACAGCCAGGACACCAATCCGGGTCCACTTTCCCCTTGAAGTCCTTGACGGTCAGCTTGGGGCGTTCCGCCCGTGGCTCGACGCCGCGGGCTCTGATATCGCTTTCAACCATTACGCTCATAATGCTTCTCCTTAGACCATGACTTCATGGAGCGGCACGTGTTTTTTGGTCGTGCCCGCCAGTATCGCTTTTACGCCTTCGACGACGTGGTGCGGCATAAATGGTTCGCCGTCGTATTTCCGCACGTGGCCATCGGCCACAACGCTGGTCTCTGATCGCAAGTAGCGGGCGAATTGACCGCTATAGTTATTTTCCACGATGATGACCTTCTTACTCTTGGAGAGGATAGAGGTGATAGCTTCGGCATGGAGCGGCGCCAGCCACTTGATTTGGAGATGGTTAGCAGAGATTCCCTCACCGGCTAACTGCTGCATCGCCTCCCGTAGCACGCCCTGAGTCGAACCCCAGCCGACCAGAGTCACTTGGGCGTCGCCGGAACCAAAGATTTTCGGCGGCTCGATGAGAGGCAATATGCTTTCCATCTTGCGCATGCGCTTTTCGTGGATCGCCTGGCGCTTGTGTGGGTTGGTATACTCATCGCTGATCAGCACTCCGTCTTCGTCGTGCTCGTCCGTAGCGACGACATGGATATAGCCCGGAGTCCCTGGCAATGCGCGCGGCGAGATTCCACCTTGGGTGATCTCGTAGCGCTTATAAGAACCATTCGTAGGCGGCCTGTCGCCGTTGAGACCGATGATGTCCCCGCGATCGATTGGCACGTTGAAATCCAGTTCTGCTGGATCCACGCTGGTTCTGCCCTCGGAGAGCAGCAGGTCCGAGAGGATAATCCCGGGGCACTGGAACTTCTCGACCAGATTGAAGAGTTCTGGCACCGTCTTGAAGCAGTCCAGGATGGTCGTCGGTGCGACGATAACGCGCGGGTAATCCCCTTGCCCGGCACCCAGCACTTGCCAGAGATCGCCCTGCTCAGTCTTGGTCGGCACGCCGGTAGCCGGCCCTGCGCGCTGAACATCGATGCAGACGACCGGGATTTCCATCATGGCTGCAGAGCCAAGTCCCTCGCTCATCAGGGCGAAACCACCACCGGAAGTCGCGCACATGGCGCGGCAGCCCGCATGCGCAGCGCCGATAGCCATATTGATAACCCCGATCTCGTCTTCAACCTGGCGCACCATGATTCCCAACTGACGCGCGTGCCGGGCCATCCAATGCAGTACTCCGGTCGACGGGCTCATCGGATAGGCGCAGTAAAATCGCACTCCGGCCGCGGCCCCTCCCATCGCAAGCGCCTGGTTGCCCTCGAAAAACGCGAGTCTCTTGCCGGTGTCCGGGAGCGAGAAGGGAAACGCCTTGAAATGAGCAGCAGCATAGTCGTAGCCCGCCCGAGCGACACCTAGGTTCTCCGAGACCACAGCCTCACCCTTTCTCTTGAACTGGAGAGTTAGGATGTCTTCAAGCGGTTTAAACTCAACTCCAAGCAGCCGCAGAATAGCCCCTAACGCGATGGTGTTTTGCACCAGATCACCTTTGATGTTGGGGGCCAGCTCTTTGACCGAAAAGGAACAGAGCTGAACGCCGTCGGCGGCTGCTCCAGGCTTGATCTTGTCACTGTTATAGAGGACCGCGGACCCTGCTCCCATGAGCTTTAGATGCCGATCCATACTGTCCTGGTTTAGGGGAATCAGCATGTTCAACTTGTCGCCCATGCTGAGAACTGGCTGGTCACTTGTTCGCAGCGTTAGAAAGATATGACCGCCGCGTATAATGGACTGGTAGGCGTTGTAAGCATTCAGGTGCAGGCCGCGCCGCACGAAAATCCGCGCAAGAATGTCTCCGGGAGTAGCAATTCCCTGACCAGCGGCGCCGCCAATTCCGATAGCTAGATCAAATCTGCCCATGGCTGATCTCCTTGGAAATTGTCCTCCCGTCCTCCGCCACCACACCGGTACTTTACTCCACCACTACGGATCCAACTTCAAAACCGTCGCTTTCTTTTCGAACGGCT
>VBLN01000366.1 GCA_005878685.1 Deltaproteobacteria bacterium
TTTTCTCCACCCTCCATCGGAACAAAAATAATCTGGGCATCGTAGCGCTCCACCATAAAATCTGCGGCATTAGCAAGAATCGCATGGTACTGTTCGATATTGAGATCGGGCGCTGCTGGACCCGGTTCGCGCACTGAAAATCCTACGAGGTGATTATCCGAGTCGATCCCTTCCTTCTTTAACATCTCCTTCGTAAAGGATTGCGGCTTGAGCAAGAGCCCCGGATCGCTGGTAATCTCGATCTCCTGATTGACTCCCAAATCATGTAAAATCCTCTTCGCTTCGCCTTCTCGAACCGTTATCTTATCGACTTTATTCAGCGTCTCGACCACGAGTTGCTTGGACTCCGGCGTTTTGAAAGGGCCGACGCTAATGGCGTAAATCATGACCGGAATCTCCAACTCCTTGGCCCAATTCACGTCTCGGAGAAAAGCTTCGATGGACTCGTCATAAAGGATGCCGCCTCCTCCGAGAATGAAGAGGTCGAGTTTTCGTAGCTCTTCGAGCACGTTATCTTTATGCATCTCCCTTCGGATTGCGTGAGAAGATCACAACATCCACGTCAAGGTGGGCACGGAGTTCTCTCAGGATCACTTCGAGAATGGCCTCATCTCCAAGGTTCATCCCCCCATAGGAGCCAGAAATAGCAATCCGGTATTTCATCGAAAAATCACCGCTCCTTCCCATCATGGAAGCGGCTGAAGTCCATCTTTTACAAGCCTATCAAGAACCAACCCTTATGCAATGACAGTCTCAAGCGAGCCGACTCCTCCCCCGGCATCTACCCATGTTGCATCGCCTAACATCACGCTCAACCTAGGCGAATTTAACACAAGGCCTTAGCATGCTTCGGGCCCACAGCCAGACCCGTCAGGAAGGCATCTTGACAAATAAAGTTAATCGAACAAAATAGCGCCATTCAGGGGCATAGCTTAAACAATCCAACCAAAGGAGGCTAGGATGAAAAAATTAGCGCTTGTGTTAGCGATCCTGTTAGGTCTGAGCCAATGGGGGTGCGAGTTTTTGGGCGGAGCGGCGGTGGGAGGTCTAGCCACGGGGGCGGGCTACGAGCTTCGGGCCAAGCAGCAGATGGATAAGCTCGAGGATGATTACAAACACGAGAGAATATCCCGCAAGGAATATGAGGCCCGCAAGAAACAAATAGAGGCGGGTTCGATCATTTACTGACAGCCCCAAGTGCAGAGGGGCTAAGCACCCGGCGCAACGCCGGTGACTTTGCTGGTTCCAGACCCGGCCGTTGTAACCCTTCTATAGCAGTGGGCTTAGACCTCCGGCTCGCATCGTCCCCAGAGCTGTTTGGTCGCCAGGCGCGCGCCTTCGGCCATCGCCTCGAACTTGGCCCAAGCGATCTTGGGATCGCCTACTCTTGGGCCAAGGCCACAGTCGGTACCCGCCATAACGTTCTCGCGCCCGACCAGCTTTGCGTATCTTATCAGGCGGTCCGCAATGACCTGTGGATGCTCGACGATATCCGTCGCATGCCCGACCACTCCCGGAACGAGCACCTTCTCTTCAGGGAGCTTGACCTCTTCCCACACTCGCCACTCGTGCTCATGGCGTGGATTTGAAGCCTCAATGGAGTAGGCATTCGCGCGCACTTTGAGGATAAGATCGACGATATCCCTGAGCGGGATGTCGTACTTATGCGGACCGTGATAGCTCCCCCAGCAGGTGTGAAAGCGCACCTTCTCCGGCGGAATATTCCTTAGGCCGTGATTGAGCGCATCCACGCGCAGCTCGGGAATTGATCTGCCAGGCGTCGGGCAGATCGGGATCGTCGATCTGCAGCAGAAAACCAGCGTCAGCGATGGCCTTATATTCCTCGCTCATCGCCTCCGCGATAGCGAACACGTACGCCTCGTCGCTGGGGTAATAATCGTTCTTCATCCAATGCTCGATCGTGCCGGGCGCAATGGCGGGCAGAAAGGCATCCTCGAACTTTGCGCCTTGAAGCGCCGCTTTAAAGGTCTCGATATCCGCTTTCACAGCCGCATGGCCGATGTACTTGAGCGGCCCGTTGCAGAAGACTCGCTTTATGTTCTCCCCGCGCACCGTGCCGAACCTCTTCTGGAAGTACTCTGGAAATTCCACCAAGTCGCGACCGAAAATCATCGAGGGGCGCTCCTCGGGTTTGGCCTCTCGCTCTGCGAAACCGCTGAGACGCTCGCGGGCGTAGCGGGAAAAATTCGGCTTCCCGATTTCACCGTCGTTGATGATGTCGAGACCGCAGTCGATCTGCTTTTTTACGACCTCCGCAACGACGCTCTGCACCCGCCGGGCGAACGCTTTCTGGTCATAAGGCTTCCCGCTGTTTTTCGCGGCAAGCATTTCCTTAAGATCGTCCGGCTGCGGCAAACTTCCGGCATGCGTGGTCAGGATCCGATCGCTGTTTCGTTTCATTTTCCCCCCCTAGCCTGCTAGCGCACGACCTTGACGCCCGCTTGCTGAAGGACTGAACGCATCAACTGAATCTGTTCATCGAAGAACGGAGCAAGCTCTTCGCTCTTGAGGAAGACATCCTCGACCTGGTTTTCCTCCACATACTTCTTCCAGCTTGGGGTCTTGACCAAGCGAGCGAAGAAATCCTCCCAGTAGGCAACGACTTCCCTTGAAACACCCGGAGGAGCGAGAATACCCCGCGCATTAGCGATTATCGGAATGTTGATTCCTTGCTCCTTGATTGTGGGAACGTTAGGCAAAACAGTGAGGCGCTTTTCCGTAAGAGCAGCAATTGGCCGCACTCTGCCAGCGACGACATGCTCGTTCACGTCTTGCGGCTGTGGGATAATGATCTGCACGTTCCCGGCCAAAAGATTGGCGATTCTATCTTTGACCGCCGGCGTGGAGATGAAAGTCCACTTGGCTCCAGTAGCGCTCTGGATCAGCAGCCCGGTCAGGCTCTCGATCGCGGTCACCGAGCCGCCGGCCTGCTTCAGGTCACCTGGATTTTTCTTCGCCGCCTCGACGAAGTCACCCATGCTCTTGTAGGGAGAATCTCCTTTGACCACGGCAATGGTAGGTTCCAGGACCAGACGGACAATGGGAGTCAGATCCTTGACGGTATATTTGCCTTCTTTGCTCGTGAGCGGAGTGGCCACCCAAGTGTTGGTGAAGATACCGATCGTGTGGTCATCCCCCTTTTTCTCTACCAGATAGGCCATCGCCTCTAAGCTGGCCCCCGCGGTCTTGTTCACGACCCTAATGGGCTGGGGCAAGAGCCTTTCGTGATCCACCATCTCGACGACCGCTCGAGCAAAAACATCGGAACCTCCACCCGGCGCGCTATGGACCACGAGCTCGATCGGCCGGCTCGGCTTATAGGTCTGAGGCCAGGCGGGAGTAGCAAATAAGCCCCCCGCAAGGACAGCTAGGATGGGCAGGAGTAATGCGCTTTGTCTCATCGTAGTTACCTCTCTCGATTTCGCTCCGCCGGTTTCACGGCCGACGCGAGAACAGCCGGCATGGGGAGTTCGATGGCGCCATCTTTTTCATAGGCACGGGCGGCATGGTTCATCGCCGCGCGGATGGCGTCCAGCGCCCTATCTGTCTGCCCGCGAAGCAACCCGGCGGTCCGCACCGTGGCTCTTTGCATCGCGTCGAACAGCGCGCCGGCAGAGGGAAGCCGCCATGTTTGCGACACGTTTATCACTCTGGGATTCACGAAACCTGCCTTGAGCAATGACCGAACGCACTCCTCCGGTTCGCTGAAACGAAAAAACGGAGGACCCGCCGGCAGAGACACATTCATATCGCCGTGAGTTTGAATCGCCCGGAGCGTGATGCCAAAACCCACCGTCTCTTCCGGCTTCGCCCACACAGTAAAGCCGATCCGGCCTCCGGCTTGGAGCACCCGGTGCGCCTCGACCAACGCCTGATCTGGCCGGCCGAGGTGCAGCATGCCAAAATTCATGACCACCGCGTCGAAGCTCCCATCGGAAAATGGCAAGGCCTCCGCATCGCCTTCTCGAAACTCGATAGCAGGATGCCTTCTCCTCGCTTCAGCCACCATGGGCGCGGAAAAATCGACTCCAACAACCATAGCTCCTCGTTTTGCCGCCGCTGCGGCACCATAGCCGAGGCCGGCCGCGACATCAAGTAAGCGCACGCCCTTCCCCGCGCCTACGCTATCCAAAAGCGGCGCGATCGCCTGAGCAGTAAGACTGCCAAAAGAAACGTCGTAATCGGCAACGACGCTCTCCCACCCGGCGCGCTCAAATTCCCGAAAACCACCCGGCTCGGCTGATGAAGGAGTTATCATAGCTTAGCGCGGAGAGGATGTCCGCTTTCTCGAATCGTTGGCGTTCCCTTATCGAGGTTGAGGTCAAGCAGGAAAAACAAGAAGGCCCGAGTCTCAAAAGAGATCGGGCCTTCTGTAGCTTTTAGATCTGACAGTGGCCCTCAGATCCATCGGCGGCGGACGCCCCTAGAACCGCCCACCGCCTTTAACACGGGCGCTTAGGCGTGGCGCCGAGCGTCGGCGGCGTCGCGAGTGGCCTGGATTGCCCCTTCTTCCCAGATGCTGTGCTTGCGCGTCTCCGGCATGACAAAGATGGCGATCAGGAACATGATCGCGGGAATCGCGATGGGATAGACC
>VBLN01000377.1 GCA_005878685.1 Deltaproteobacteria bacterium
GAAATCTCTACCCTGTAGTTTGCCATCGACACCCACCTTGGACCGCCGGTGACTCTGCAACCCGGTGCAAACCCCACAGCCGCAAGGCTGTCTTGATATTCCATCAAAATATCTATATATTGTGATAGACATAAGCTTGGAGATATGGATTTGGTCCGGATATTTAAGGCCCTTGCCGAGCCGACGCGACTGCGCATCCTGGCCGCAGTAGCAGAAGAAGAGTTAACGGTTGGCGAGATCCAAGAGGTCGTCGATTCCGCGCAATCTGCGGTGTCGCGCAATCTGGCGATCCTTCGCGATGCCGGTTTCGTGCGGGATCGCAGGCAAGGCACCAACGTTTACTTTTCTCTGCGCCAGGATATGCCTGAACCCGCCAGGCAGCTATTCGATTCCGTCGCCCGTAAGTTTGGCGAGTTGCCTGGAGTCAAAGAGGACCGCAGGCGTCTAAGTCAGTGCCGCCATAGACGCGCGCAAAAGTCGCGCGACTACTTCGAGGCTGTCGCGGGAGACTGGGAGCGGATTCGCAAGAGTTATTTTGATGACCGGGTCACGTCTTTAGCCTTGGAAAAGCTGATGCCTTCCGACCTCATTCTGGCGGACATCGGTTGCGGGACCGGGAGTCTGACTCTTGAGGTGGCGCGCTTCGCCAAGCGGGTCGTTGCTATCGACCTTTCCCGCGCGATGTTGACGCGCGCCGCCCACCTTGCAAAGGAAAGGAAAATTTCGAATGTAGAGTTTCGTCGCGGTGATATCGAGAAGTTGCCGATCCCGGACAACTCCGTGGACGCCACATTTTGCGTGATGGTGCTTCATTTTCTGGAGCATCCGGATCAGGCTATTCGGGAGCTGTGCCGCATCACTCGACCCGGAGGCTCCGTGATCGTAGTGGACCTAGTACCGCATGAGCAGGAATGGATGAAGGAGGAGATGGCGCACCGGTGGCTCGGTTTCGGGAGACCCTTGATTGAAAGATGGTTTCGGACGGCACGGGCCACGCAGGTGGAGTTCGAGCTGACAGGAAGCTATGCGGGTGAAAAGATGAATCGAAACGGAAAGCGTCCAGTAGAAATTTTTGTTGCGCGCGCGAGCTTGCCGGCGAAGGGCGTTCGCCTTTCAGCGCAGCGATAGCAATGTCAAAGACGGAAATAACCCTGAAGCAACTCCTCTCCGAGAGGATCCTGATCATCGACGGGGCCATGGGCACCATGATTCAGGCCCTAAAGCTCGATGAAGCGGCTTTCCGCGGACAGCGCTTTGCCCATCATTCGCGGCCACTCAAGGGTTGCAACGATCTTCTCTCAGTGACGCGGCCCGAAGCCATTGAAACGATTCACCGGAGCTTTCTGGAGTCCGGTGCCGACATCATCGAGACCAACAGCTTCAACGCCAACGCTATCTCCCTCTCCGACTACGCTCTTGAGCACGAGGTCTACGCGATCAATGTGGCGGCAGCAAAAATCGCCCGCATTGCGGTTGACGCCGTGAATCAAAGAACGCCGGAAAGGCCACGTTTTGTGGCGGGCTCGATTGGACCGACGAATCGGACGGCGTCGCTCTCACCCGACGTGAACAACCCAGCCTTTCGGGCGGCGACGTTTGACCGACTCGTCGAGGCCTACTATGAACAGGTGCGCGGCCTGGTGGATGGGGGCGTGGATCTGCTCTTGCCGGAGACAACTTTCGATACGTTGAACCTCAAGGCCTGCCTCTTTGCCATCGCCAAGTTTTTCGACGATCGAGGACTCCGTCTGCCCGTTCTCGCCTCGGTGACGATCACGGACCGAAGCGGCCGAACTCTATCCGGGCAGACCCTGGAAGCGTTCTTGACTTCGATCTCCCATGCAGAGCTCACGGCGGTCGGCATCAACTGCGCCTTGGGCCCCCAACAGATGGGACCGTTCATCGAGGAGCTCTCACGCCTCTCGCATCTGCCGATCTTCGCCTATCCCAACGCCGGGCTACCCAATGAGTTCGGTGGCTATGATATGGGTCCAGAAGAGCTCGCTAAACCGTTGGGAGCATGGGCCAGGGAAGGATGGCTCAACTTGGTCGGCGGCTGCTGCGGCACGACCCCGGAACATATTGCGGCCGTTGTCCAAGCCGTGCGCGGCGCTCGCCCCCGTATCCCTCCCGAGCCGGACGGCTTCACGCATCTCAGCGGTCTGGAGAAACTCACGATTCGCCCCGACTCCAACTTCATCATGATCGGAGAGCGGACCAACGTGGCCGGGTCGCGCAGATTCGCGCGCCTCATCCGGGAGGAAAAGTACGAGGAGGCCCTGCCCGTCGCGCGCGAGCAGGTCGAGGGCGGCGCCAACATCCTCGACGTCAACATGGATGAGGGAATGCTGGACTCCGCGAAGGCGATGACGACCTTCCTGAATCACATCGCGGCCAACCCGGAGATCAGCCGGGTTCCTCTCATGATCGACAGCTCTAACTTTGATGTGATCGAAGCGGGGCTCAAGTGCGTCCAAGGCAAGTCAGTGGTCAATTCTCTTTCGCTCAAGGAAGGCGAGGAAGAGTTCAAGCGGCGGGCGCGGCTCGTGAAAAATTATGGCGCGGCGGTGGTCGTCATGGCCTTTGACGAAGAGGGACAGGCCACGACCGTGGAACACCCCCATAGAATCCTCACGGAAGATATTGGCTTCGACGAGAGCGACATCATCTTCGACAGCAACATCCTCGTGGTGGCGACGGGCATCGAAGAGCACAACGAGTACGCGATCAACTTTATTGAAGCGGCAAAGCGATTGAAACAACTCTTTCCGCGCTGTCACATTTCCGGAGGCGTCAGTAATATCTCGTTTTCCTTTCGCGGCAACGACGCCGTCCGCGAGGCGATGCACGCGGCTTTTCTCTACCACGCGATCCAGGGCGGTATGGACATGGGGATCGTGAACGCCGGTCAGCTTGCAGTTTACGAAGAGATCCCGCCGGAACTGCGCGAGCGCGTGGAAGACGTCCTCTTTAACCGCCGGCCCGATGCTACGGAGAGGTTGCTAGAGCTGGCCGAACGGTACAAAGGAAGCGATAAGAGCCCCGCCGAGAAGAAGACCTGGCGTGAAGAGAGCCTCGAGCATCGCCTTTCCGAAGCGATCATCAAAGGGATCGTCGACTACATCGAGCAGGATCTGGAAGAGGCGCTCAAGAAATATGAGCGCCCGCTGCAAATCATCGAGGGACCGCTGATGGATGGAATGAACGTGGTCGGAGATCTGTTCGGTGAGGGAAAGATGTTTCTCCCCCAGGTGGTCAAGAGCGCGCGGGTCATGAAAAAGGCCGTCGCCTATCTTACCCCTCTCATGGAGGCGGAGAAAAAAGCTGCCGATCGCAATGGGGCTCGCGCGAAGCTCGTGTTCGCAACCGTGAAAGGCGATGTCCACGACATCGGCAAGAATATCGTTGGGGTCGTTCTGGGCTGCAACAACTACGAGGTCATCGACCTTGGGGTCATGGTTCCGGCGGACCGGATCATCGAAACGGCCATCAAAGAAAAGGCGGATATCATCGGCCTCTCCGGCCTCATTACACCGTCCCTCGACGAGATGGTGCATGTGGCCAAAGAGATGGACCGGTGCGGCCTGACCGTGCCGCTCCTTATAGGGGGAGCGACGACGAGCAAAAGGCACACGGCGGTGAAAATCGCACCCGCCTATCGGCACGAGACGATCCACGTCATGGACGCCTCGCGCGCCGTTCCGGTCGTTGGCGGCCTTGCCAACTCCCAGAGCCGAAAGGAATTGGATGCAAAAAACCGCGCTGAGCAGGAAGAGATGCGAAAGCAATATGAGGCCAAAGCGGCTGTCCAGTTGCTGACCTACGAGGAAGCGTCGCGGAAAAAACTCCACATTGACTGGGATGAGTCCCACATCTACGTGCCTGAATTCATCGGTCAGCGGGTGCTGCGTGAGTTTCCGCTGGGAGAGCTTGTCCCCTATATCGATTGGTCGCCCTTTTTTCACACGTGGGAGATCAGGGGCCATTACCCCGATCTCTTGAACGATCCGGCGCGCGGCCCCGCCGCCAAAGAACTCTTCGCCAACGCCAAGGAGCTGCTAAGCGAGATCGTCGACAAAAAGCTCTTGGTGGCTCATGCTGTGTATGGTTTTTATCCGGCGAATAGTGAAGGAGATGATATTGTTCTTTACGCGGATGTTTCGCGGGCCAAGGAGCTGGCGCGACTCCACACCCTGCGCCAGCAAAAAGAGAACCAGTCTGTCAAACCGCAGTTGGCGCTGAGCGATTTCGTCGCGCCGCGAGAGAGCGGTCTCGTGGATTACATCGGAGCTTTTGCCGTGACTACAGGCCACGGGACCCAGGAGCTGGCGCAGCGCTTTGAGAAGGAACACGACCAGTACAATGCGATCATGGCCAAAGCGCTCGCGGACCGCCTGGCCGAGGCATTCGCCGAGCACCTCCACAAGCGGGCACGAAAGGATTGGGGATACGGCAAGAGCGAAAACTTGACCCACGAGGATTTGATTGCGGAGAGATATCAGGGCATCCGACCGGCACCCGGCTATCCCGCTTGTCCGGATCACACGGAGAAGAGCACTCTCTTTGATTTGCTTGAAGTAGAAAAAACGACTGGCATTACCTTAACGGAGAACTTCGCGATGCTGCCGGCCGCATCAGTTTGCGGCCTCTATTTCGCCCATCGAGAATGCCGTTATTTTGCCGTCAGCACGATCGGCAGGGACCAGGCGGAATCCTACGCCACGCGCAAGGGAACAACCGTCCCCGAAGTGGAGCGCTGGCTCTCGCCGATCCTTGGCTATGACCCAGCGCGTTCGTAAGAAGCTACGAAGCCGCGCTTAGTCCTTCATCTTTCACAATTCCGCTTTCATCCCTCATGCTTATTCAGACCGGTAGCGCCAGAGCTGAGGAATAGCGCGGTGAATGCCGAAAATGATGAGGACGCAAACCACACCGCCGAGCACGAGAGCCTTGGGCGCGCCCCACAGCTGAGAGGCGCTTCCGGCAAGCAGCGCCCCCAGAGCGTTGGTGGATTGAGCGAAAATGGTGATAAGACTTGCGGCCCGCCCCCGCATAGCGTCCGGCGCCAGAAACTGGACCACCGTGCGGCGAATCGCCACGCTGAGGGAATCCATAAACCCAAGAAGAACCACGGCCGCCACCGCCATCCAGAACCATTCTGAAATCCCCAAGAGCACCAGGCCGCCCGCAAAAAAAAGCGCTGCGACGACCGCCAAAGCTCCTTTGCGCTTCACATCACCAACCATGAGCACGGAAGCTGAACCTAAAAGCGAGCCCATCGCCGGTGCGCCGTAAAGAGTCCCTAAGCCCGTCGCCCCCGTCTGGAAGACGTCGCTGGCGAAGATGGGCAGGATGGGGCGGTAGAATCCGACCAAGGTGACGCCAAAGTCCAGCAAGAACAAGGACAGGATAATCCGCTGCACCCAGATGAATTCGATGCCCTCGATCATACTGCGAAGACTCACGCGTTGCCTGTCGCCCTGAGGTCTTCGGGACAAACAGACTCGCGCTGATAAAATAGGCGAACGCCAGACCGATGTGGTCGATGAGCATTCCCGCAACCGCCGGCCCGACGAGAAAACTGCTCTGCAGGATCATTGAGGTCAACGTGATCGCATTCATCAGATAAGACGGAGGGACGAGACCGGGAACGATCGCCGAACGGGCCGGCCAACTGAAGACTTCGATCAACGAGGACATCAAGCTAAAAAGATAGATGTGCCAGACCTGGATCGTCCCGGTCATCGTGAGAAATCCCAAGGACAGACTCGGCACCAAGTGCAAGAAGTGAGTGGCTAGGATAACCTTCTTTCGATCAAAAGCATCCGCCAGCACGCCGGCGAAAAGCCCGAAGACCACATGGGGAAGCGCTTGAAAAAACCCGGTAAGGCCCAACTGAAAGGACGAGCCCGAGAGATGGTAGACCTGATAGAGATTGGAGACGTTCCGTATCTGGACACAGGTCGCGGCCAAAACGCTCGAAATCCAGATCAGACTGAAATCCCGGATGAGCAAAGAGGCCCAGGGGCGGACGGCACTATTCGCTGATTCGGCAGGGTCGACGTCGTTGCTCGGCAAAAACTTCTTATACCTCTCCGTTGTGCAAAAAATTCATCGATGTCAGCGATGCGCCCGCAATTCAGCCGCGGTGAACGGCCCGACTCCCAGGATTTGGTGGACCTCCCATTCGAAGAGCTCAAAGGCACAGAGGCCGGCCGCCGTATAGGGATCGCCTGAGGCGATCTTTTCAGCCTCTTGCCGCGAATTGGCCCGAATAACGTAGATCCCTAACGTCCGGTCGGGGGTGGGCCCGGAAAAGAGTATACGGCCCGCCTCATGCTGCTGCTTCATCCAAGCAAGGTGCTGGTCCAGGCTGACAGTCCACTCCTCTCGCGGGCGCAGGGGTCTACGCAGGATCAGATACCACATGGCTCTCTCCCATCCAGCTATTTTGTCTTGGCCTTATGCTTTTCGATAGCCTCTTTTAAGTCGTCATATTCTTCACATTTCCCAAACCAAGGGCAAGCCTTTGAAAGCGCCTGCAACTCCTTCTCAGCGTTGGCCGGCTGATCCATCTGCAGATAGAGCTCTCCCATATATTCATGCGCGCCACGATGGTTTGGATTGATATTCAAAGCGAGCCGGTAGTGTTCCATCGCCTTGTCGAATTGCCCCAAGTTGCGATAGCTGTAGCCGAGAAGATTGTGGACGTCCGCGTCATTCGGCGTTTCCTTTGCCGCCTGGGTGAGAGGGCCCAGCGCCGACTTGAAGTCCTTGGCGTCAACCGCCTTCCTGCCCGCATCGAGACTTGGAGATCGCGGCTCCGCCCGGCGTGCTGGAGAATCATCGGCCGACAAGAGAACCGGCGCCAAGCCCCAAACAAGAAGAATCCAGAAACTGAGTCACATACAAATTTCTTGTCCTGACTTAAACCACAAAGTAGGCGTTCATGATCGTCTCGTTCCACAAGCGGACAACCGAGGGAGCGATGCCCATAGGAAGATCTTTGTCGGGAAGCCAGAAGACATGGACGCCGGCCCCGAAGCGTGTGAGCCACACCTTCGGCGTCGGTTTCATCGCCTGGAAGCCAGGAATGATCACCTCGCGATAGGCTTCAGCACTGTGGTCGCGGCTGTCTTTGGTGATGCAGAATAGATAGGGCGGCAGCGGCTTCACGCCTGGACCGGATAACTCCCGCGTGTAGCCCACGTAGCGCCGCACCAGAGCCTCGCTCTCCTCGGAATTCATCCCCAGGCGCACGGCGCTGACTTTGGCGGCCTCGGTTAAGGAAGGGACGATGGCATGCGTGACGACGTATTCCGCCTTGAAATTGGGACGCTTCTTCGA
>VBLN01000027.1:0-14219 GCA_005878685.1 Deltaproteobacteria bacterium
CGAGCCGCTGATTGTGAAACGTACCCATGATTGCTTTTATCAGACAGAAATGGATTCCCTACTGGAGCGGCTTGGGATGCGGCGAGGCGACGGCCACGTCATTGTCACAGGGATTTCCACGCGCAACTGCGTGCAAAGCGCCGTGATGGGATTCAGCGTGCGCGATTATCACGTCTACGTTCCGATAGATTGTACGGCCCAAAGGGATGAGAGAGAGGTGCTGCAGGCTTTTTCTTTATTTACGAGCTTCGGATACAGGCATAACGTTACGATGACGCGCTCCGATCTGATTAAAGTACGTCCGTTGAAAGTCCTGCCCTAAAAGCGGCGGCGAGTCGTGTGAGAATTCCGATCGTAAATTTCGAAGGGTTTTTGTGCCAGCCACCGCGTCGGTCTGCAACCGCTGCCGCGCTGCGGGCTGCCTTCGAGTCTTACGGATTTCTCTACCTGCGCAACCACGGGGTCCCAGAGTCCGTTCTCGATGCGGTGCTCGCTCAGTCGCGTGCGTTCTTCGCTCTGTCTCAAGAGGCCAAGCTGGCTGTCAAATCGCGCATCAAGGGTAGCACCCGCGGCTATGGCAGCCTCGGTTCCCAGTCGTTAGACGAGAAACAACCAGGGGACTTAAAAGAAATTTTCCAAGCGGGGCCGGAACGGCCGGGGGCTCGGCCAAATGTTTGGCCGGACGGACTCCCGGGATTCCGCGAGGCGGTTCTGGCTTTTCAACAGGGGGCGATGGAGACCTGCAACCAACTCATGCGCGCCATCGCTGTATCACTGGGTCTGCCGGAAGGGTACTTCGCGCTATACCACGATCGCAGCGATTCTACGGCTCGCCTACTCCATTATCCTCCAATACCGGCTACTCCACTCCCGGGTCAGATACGGGCAGGCGCCCATACTGACTTTGGCGGCCTGAGCCTGCTGTTCCAGGATGGAGAAGGTGGGCTGGAAATTCAGGGGCCTGAGGGCGTCTGGATAGCAGCGCCCGCGCTGCCGGGCATGGCGATCGTGAATACCGGCGACTTGATAGAGCGGTGGACTAACGGACAGTTTCGCTCCTCCTCACACCGGGTGGTGAACCCAAGCGGGCCGGCCGCCGGTCGCCATCGTTACTCCGTCGTGCTCTTTCACAGCCCTAATCCGGATGCGGTCATCGAGTGCCTGGCCTCCTGCCAGAGTCCTGAACGCCAGCCGAAATATCCACCGATCACCGCTGGGGAGCATATGCTTGCACGGATCAGGGCGAGCCGGCCTGGCGGCTACTGATACTGTCTTTAGGCCGTTCTGGCCAAGACCTGCAGCGCGCATATTTCCAGTTCTTAGTTGTTTTTTACTTTGAGTTTTAAGTTAGAATCATTTCTTGGAGGTGAGAAAATCATGAGCAAGGTCAGTGTTCGATACATTGTTAGCGATGTCGATGCGGCGATTCCTTTCTACACCGACATGCTCGGCTTCAAAGTCGACATGCATCCGGCGCCGGGCTTCGCGAGCTTGTCGCGCGGCGATTTACGGCTCCTGCTCAACCGGCCCGGTGCGGGCGGGGCGGGACAGGCCATGCCGAAAGGGCAGCTTCCTGCTCCAGGCGGCTGGAACCGAATCCAGATCGAGGTCGAGGACCTCGAAGCCACTGTCGAGAAATTGAAAAGCGCAGGGGGTCGGTTCCGCAACGAGATCGTGACCGGCAACGGAGGCAAGCAAATTCTTATTGAGGATCCGTCCGGCAATCCGATTGAACTGTTCCAGCCCTTCTGAGCACCAGGAAGCCGCGCCCCGAGCTGGGTTTATATCCTTTTTTAGTTTTGACTTCTGAGTTTTGAGTCGACTCAACACTCAGCACCGATAAGTCAAAACTAGATTAAGTCGTGGAAGAGTACGCCGCCGGATTTAGAATTCAAATGGCTCGATCTCAAAACAGTTCGGGCCATCTTTTGCTAGTTGACGCATCGTTTAGTTTCCACTAACTTCGATCCAGCCTGCTCTATCAGCCCTTAAGCCCAGATCATTGCATGGAGAAACGGATGAGTAAGACGGGATGGATCGCTATCCTTTTTGTTTCAGTCTCATCGATCCTGGTCCCCGGCGCGACAAAGAGTGCGTTTTCTGCCGAGAGGTCGGGTAAACTCAGTCCGGTCCGCATCGGGGTCGTCTCCCGCAGCACTTTGGACATGCCCTTTTTTGTGGCGCGGGACCGGGGCTTCTTCCGCGAGGAGGGTTTGGCAGCGGAGATTATTCTGATGCGGTCGAGCCTGACGCTGCAAGCGATGTTGGCCGGCAGCATCGATTTCGGCACGGCGACGGGGACGGCAATCAACGCGATCGTAAACGGCGCCGACGTCAGAGTCGTGCTGGCGATGAGCGATAAGTCTTCGTTTGATTTGTTTGCTCACCCGAGCATCACGAGTGTCCAGCAGTTGCACGGCAGGAAATTCGGCATCGGCGGGATCGGCGGCATTTCAGAAATTCTCGCGCGGCAGATCTTGATCGCGAACCAAGTTCCTCCAGATCAAGTGAAGTTTCTTTCACTCGGCCAGAATAGCCTGACGTATCCGTCTCTGAAGGCCGGCGTGATCGACGCCGCTATGCTCCAGATCCCTCAGAACTTTCTCGCGCAGGACGAGGGGTTTCGAAAGCTCGAGAGCGACCGCCGCCGAGCGGCCCGAGCTCGTGACTAAAGTGGTCCGCGCGACGCTCAGAGCGGTGCGGTTGATCAAGAATGACAAAAAGTATGCCCTCGAATTTATGAAAGGGCCCTACCTCGATCTCGGCAACGAGCGTGAACGGTTCACCGAACGTGCGTATGACGCGGCGGTGCAGGGATATCTCCTGTCCGGCGTCGTGGACGAAAAGTTGCAGCGGGAGATGATTGCGGAGGCCGCTCAGCGCATCAAACCGGCGCAGCCAGTGACGCCCGAGCGGGTCTTCGACTTCAGCTTCGCCCGTAAGGCCGGCGAGGCCCTGCGCTAAAAGCGCATCTTTCACTACTGCTGGACCCAGGCGGCGGCGCCATTCTCACTCCTGTTGAAACACCAGTGCCCCTCGTTTGTGAGACGCGTGTTTGGAGAACGACGGGAAATCGGCTATCTTCGAAAAAACACGAGAACCTTTCACATTCGACCGGCTGCGGGGTTTCACAGAGTGTATGCCGCACGAGAAACTGCACCTACCGCTCCTCTTCGAACAGATAATGCAGCGCCACGAACGGGAGATTATGCGCTATCTGCTGCGTGTATCGGGTAATCGCGACGACGCCGCGGACTTGTCTCAGGAGACCTGGTTGCGCGCGTACCGCGCCTATCCCCGACTTCAGCCCGAAAGCGACGTTAGGCCGTGGTTGTATGCGATCGCCATCAACCTATGTCGCAATCGGGCGCGTGACGGTGCGCGCCGGGCGCGCGTGATCGTGGGTGATAACGAAGGAAACACAGTTGGAAGGCACCATCGCTTCCTTGATGAGAATGAAGGATACGCGGCTGTCCACATGCGCGAGATGATCGCTGATCTCCCAACAAAACAGCGCGAGGCGCTGCATCTGCGCTATTTTGCCGGGCTCGACTACGCGGAAATAGCCGGTGCGATGGGCGGCTCGGAAGAGAGCGCGCGGGCGAATGTATCCCAGGCTATGAAAAAACTCAAAGCAATGTGGTGAAACCTATGAAAATCGAAACCTTTCTAAGCTCGATCGGCAATGAATTCGCGGACGAAGCCGTCGAGGAACTGCTGCATCGCTGCCGCAGCAGGGTCGATAGGGTGCTGAAGCGCATTCGGCGGCCGGAGGCTGCGGTTGGCGTCGTGAAGTCGCCGTTGGGTGACTTGCTCGTCGCCATGAGCGCCCGCGGCATTGTGCTCAATCATTATCTGCACGACGCCGGCGATCTGGCGGCGACGATCGGGAAATTGCGGTTGGTGTTTGACCCCGTCGAGGATCAACGGGCGGTCAAAGGAGTCGGCGAGGAGGTTCGCCGCTACCTCGCCGGAGACGCGAAGGCGCTCCGCCAGAGCGTCGATCTCACCCTCGTGGCACATTCCTTCCAAAAGAAGGTTCTGCACAAACTGCAGGCGGTGCCTCGCGGCGCGGTCGTTAGCTACCGGGGCTTGGGCGCGGCCGTGGGAGCCGCTGACAGCGCAAGAGCCGTCGGCAATGCGCTGCACGACAATCCAGTGCCGATCTACGTCCCATGCCATCGTGTGATTTCCTCGGACGGCCGGATCGGCGGGTACGGTGGCGGCGCCGCGCGCAAATTGCAGCTGCTTCGTAGCGAGGGTTTTGAGCTGGATAAATCGGCGGCGAGAATTCCCGACAGCGTCGTATGGGGTCACAGGGGGACCAAGGTTTACTGTCGGAGCAACTGCCGCACCACGGCGCGCGGCGACCGTGTGCAGATCCTCTTTTTCGCCGACCCTAGAGAAGCTGAGCAAGCCGGCATGCGTCCCTGCAAAATCTGTCGGCCGGCCTAGGGTTGCCGTTGAGACCGCAACCTACAGCACGAAAGGCTCGTTCGAAGCCAGATAACGGTGATGGGATCCGGCTCAACCTTTCCTTTCAACCTCCTTACGATTGGCACACCATCATTCGATTCTACCAGTCGCATCCAATTCCAGGGATCGAACGCGTTGCAGAAAATAGTTTCGAGCGCGTGTTTCGCATCGAAAACACAATCGGGTTGCTCCGAGTGGAAGCGATCGTCGGCGAACCACAGCTAAGGGTTCGGATCGTGACCAAAGATGCCAAGATACTGTTTGAGGTGGCGAGTCGGGTCAGGAAAATGTTCGATTTGGATTCTGATCCCATGCTGATTGCGAATAGCTTGGCTCGGGTTCCGCTGCTTGCAAGACTCTGTGGTCGCTTTCCGGGTTTAAGACTGCCACGGGGATGGGACGCCTTTGAGACCGCCATCTGCTCGATTCTGGGGCAGTTGGTTTCGGCTGAGCAGCGATCCAATCTTGTCGGTCAGCTCGTACGCGGCTACGGCGAGGAGATCGCGCACCCCATATCGAGAGAGAAAACCTATTTATTTCCCGGCCCCGATATCCTGGCGCAGTCCGACCTCGGCAAGGTCAAGACGACCATCGCCCGCAGAGAAGCCATACGGGAATTCAGCCGGCGCGTACTGAGCGGAGCTATTTCTCTTTCGGAACCTCAAGATCCGGCGTCGTTTCGGAAGGCGCTGCTTGAGACGAAAGGCATTGGTCCCTGGTCGGCTGAGTATATCAGCCTTCGAGCTATCGGCGACACGGATGCGTTTCCTCGGACGGATTTGATTCTCAAGCGGGTACTTGAGCTTCACCCGGATCTTAATTTGGAAGTCGTCAAACCTTGGAGATCGTATGCGGCGATCTACCTTTGGAAGGGCTTTGCACAGATGCTTTCCAGGAGAAAAAGGAGGAACGCACATGACACTCTTTTACAAAGAGATGGAATCTCCGGTCGGCAAACTCAAATTGGTGGCAAGCGAGAAAGCGCTGGTCGCCGTTCTTTGGGAACAGGAACGCCCAGACCGAGTAAGGCTTGACACGCCGAAACTCGACCAGCACCACCCGATCCTGCTCAAAGCCGAGCGACAGCTTCGTGAGTATTTCGCTGGCGAGAGAACTCAGTTTGAGCTTCCTCTCGAACCGCGCGGAAATGAATTTCAGAAAAAAGTTTGGCGCGCTTTGAGAGAAATACCGTTCGGCAAGACCAGGAGCTACCTGGATCTGGCCAAGGCGATCGGCTCGCCCAAAGCGTCTAGGGCCGTTGGCGCCGCCAATGGCAAGAATCCGCTATCGATCGTGATTCCTTGTCATCGCGTGGTCGGCACGGATGGAGCGCTTACCGGCTTTGCGATTCTTTTGGCCCTCGAAGCGCGAGCCGGAGGACCGGTGAAGGGTTGAGAGAAAGTCTCAATGGGAACCGACGAGTCATTTCGCGAGATCGACTGGGAACGTGTGCGGTCTCATCTCGATGAGCGGGGATTCGCGACTCTGCCCGGCGTTCTTACCAAGAAAACCTGTGAAGAGCTAGCTGCCGCTTATTCCAACGACCGTCAATTTCGCACTCGGATCGAAATGGCCCGCTATTCCTTCGGTCAGGGCGAGTACAAATACTTCAATTATCCGCTCCCTCCGCTCGTGCAGCAGCTCAGGTCCTCCATTTATTCTCGGCTCGCGCCGCTTGCGAACGAATGGAGCCATCGGCTTGGGAGCGACCAGCCCCGCTTTCCTGAAAAGCTCGCCGACTTTGTCGAACAATGTCACCGCGCGGGGCAGAAGCGCCCAACCCCTTTGCTCCTGAAATACGGCTCCGGCGATTTCAATTGTCTGCACCAAGATTTGTACGGCGATATTCAAGTCACCTTCTTCCTGAGTCAGCGCGGCAGGGATTTCGAGGGCGGCGAATTCGTGCTCAGTGAGCAGCAACCTCGCAGGCAATCTCGCGTTGAAGTGCTTTCCCCGAACCAGGGTGATGCGGTGATCTTCTCGGTTCATCATCGACCCGTTCGAGGCGTCCGGGGCCATTATCGGAGCGAATCTTCGCCACGGCATCAGTACCGTTCGCGCAGGCGAGAGATACACCTTAGGAATTATTTTCCACGATGCAAAATAGTGAGCCGATGGGTTAAGCCCCTCCCGCGAATCCGATGGCGACTTTGAAGCGTCGGGACCTGCGCCTCAAAAACCGTTCCATTGCCAGGAAAAACAAGAACGAATCGAATCGCAGCGCCCGCCCTGAGCCACAAACTTTCACCGATTCAGGCATTCCGGTTTTTGGTGCTTTGCTGATGGTGCTATAATCCTACATCTCTATGAAAGACGGCTTGGCTGCTGGCCTCACCTACAAGCAGGACTTCACGGTTACCCCGGAGATGGGGGTGACCCATTTTGGCGCGGGCATTCCTAGGGTCCTCTCCACTCCGTCTATGATCGGTCTGATGGAGCGCACCTGCCTGGAGCTTTTGACTCCGTACATGGACAAGGATGAGCAGACCGTCGGTTTTCATGTGGACGTGAAGCATCTGGCGCCCACGCGGATCGGCCAGAGCGTCACGGTTACGGCCACCCTGCAGGAGATAGCGGATAAGCGTTTTCGTTTTGCCGTCGAGGCCACCAACGATCAGGGCGTGAAAATCGGCGTGGGCGCTCACCGCCGTGCGCTCATCCATTTAAAGCAGTTCACCAGCGGTACTTGAGAGGGCCGCCTCCTGATTTAAAATTCAAAAGTCCGGCTTCATCCGGGCTCTTTTGTTTTCTCTGCTTGACGCCTTGTGCGCGCATTCGGTAATGTCCATTGTCTTTCTCGAACGTTTGGACCATAGGATGTCAGCCTCAAAGTCAGGAGGATTTATGAAAGTGATCTATCACCAAGACCGACCCTTATTGGAATTTCCCGACGAGCCGTGGCGTCCAACTTTACGAATGGCGGTTAATCGATCTGCTGGAGCAAACTCCGTGTCGGTCTGGCTGAATGACGCGGAAGGTCAAAAGCGAGCTCCGCTTCACTGGCATGACGTTGAGGAGGTCTTGGTTTTCCTCGAGGTGGAAGGCGATGGTTTCGTTCGTGTCGGTGAAGAGGAGCATAAAGTGGAAACTCAGACCAGTGTCGTGGTTCCTCCTGGAACGGTTCATTGTTTTGGACTTCGCGGTCGAGGCAGTTTAAAGGCGATCTCCGTTCTTCCCGATGCGGACGCTGTCCTCGGTCATCGAGTCTTTGAGAAAGGTAATGAAAGCTTTGACCTACCGCCACCGAAGAAGGACGGTTGACAGAGACTGGGCAATCATCAATCCTTAACCAGGATTCTTTTTCAGGGAGAAAACGATGAGTAACGCGGGATGGATGGCTATTCTTCTTTCTCTCTCAGTAACCTCGTTTCCCGGCTTGACCAGAAGCGCGTTTGCCGCCGAGAGAGCCGGCAGACTCTCTCCTCTCCGCATCGCGATCGTCTCCCGCAGCACGCTCGACATGCCCTTTTACGTGGCGCGGGAGCGCGGCTTTTTCCGCGAGGAGGGCTTGGAGGCCGAGATCATTTTTATGAAGGGGAACCTGACGGTGCAAGGGATGTTGGGCGGCAGCATCGACTTCGGTACGGCAACGGGGACGGCGGTTAGCGCCGCCGTAAACGGCGCCGATGTGAGAGTTGTGTTCGCTATGAGTGACAAGCCTTCATTTGATCTGATTGCGCGGCAAGAAAATCGGCACCTCCGGGGTCGGAGCGCTTACAGAAATTCTAGCGCGCCAGATCCTGATCGCGAACCAGGTGCCTCCGGAACAAGTGACCTTTCTTCCGCTCGGCACGAGCGATGTGACTTACGTGGCGCTAAAAGCCGGCGTGATCGACGCCACCATGGTCCAGATTCCGCAGAACTTTCTTGCGCAAGATGAGGGGTTTCGAAAGCTCGCTTCAGGTGCAGATTTCTATCGAGCCGTACAGGGCGGCCTGGCAACGACGAAAGCGACCGTTTCCGAGCGTCCCGAACTCGTGGCCAAAGCGATCCGAGCGACCATGCGCGCGGTGCGGCTGATCGCAAACGACAAGAAGTATGCTCTCGAATTTATGAAGGGGCCCTACCTCGATCTCGGTAAGGAGCGCGAACGTTTCGCCGAACGCGCTTATACTGCGGCGGTCCAAGGGTATCTGCTATCCGGCGTCGTAGATGAAAAAGTGCAGCGGGAAATGATCACGGTCGCGGCCCAGCGAGCCAAACCGCAGCAGCCGGTGACGCCCGAGCGGGTCTTCGACTTTAGCTTCGCTCGCAAGATCAGCGAGGCCGTGCGATAAAAGCACTGATTTAGCCGCGACAATATCAGTTCTTAGTTTTGGGTTTTGAACTTTTAGTTTCAGCCTGATCCGCCACAGGCTTCGGATGGACTCGCTGCGCCACAGTTCTTTGGCGGATGGCCAGGGCTGATTCGTCCTTTGGTAGAAGCTCAAAACTCAACACTCATAACTCAAAACTGAATATGAGTATTGAGAAGTAGGTCGCCGCCGGACGGACCTTTTGCTTGGGCACGAAGTGGAAGTTCTTCTTGTTGAGCACAGACTAGGGATGGATTATCTTGGGATCACAGCGATCCCTTTGATGTTTTGGAAATCGCGATCGAAACTTGCGATCACGCCTACATCCTGCCTGCGGGCTACTGTGACAATGGCCGCGTCCGTAAAGCTCAACTTGGTGCCGGTTTGGTTGCGAAATGTCTCAAGGGTTTCGAGAAAAAGTTCCGAGCAGGGAACAAAATCGAGTTCCCGAGCCTGCAAAAGTGTTGAGCCTACGGGAGTGGCCACGGGAAGACCCCGGCGGGAAGAGAGAACCGTCACGACCTCTAAAAACACGTATTCTAGCAGCAGCGCCTGTCCCCATTTACCTGCTATAAGTTCACCCATGGCGTGCACCGAGGCCGTATGGTGGACATCCCGCGCGTTGTGGTAAGCGATGATGAAGCTTGAATCTAGAACGACCATGCGGTCATGCCCTTAGGCTCCATAAACAACAGTGTCGATCTCCTCACTGAGCCGCTCGTTTCCTTTTGGGTAGCTCTCGGGTTGGAGATCCCGAAGACTACCTCGTCTGGCGCTCAACTCAGGACGCATAAGATAAGCATGGATCGCTTCATTGACTATTTCTCCAATAGTCTTGCCGGCTAAAGCCGCCCTAGCTTTTAATGCTCTGTAGACCCTCTCGTCGATATTGCGAATTGTAGTGTCCATAGTGTGCACTGTAACACAAGTGTTCTATAGGTGCAAGCCGGTTAGAAGCCCCCTTCTTGCCTGGGATATAATGTGGCGCCGCTGGCGCTAATGCAGTTATCGTGTGGGAAGAGTGGCTCGCCGCTGGATTAAGATTTTATGAGGCTCTGCTCTTGGGAACCTGTCTCCAGCCGGTCGAAAAGGTCCAGCAAGTGGGTGTCGAGTCACGCATCTTGGGTTTTCGGGTTTAACTCGGAACTCAAAACTCGAAACTGCAGCTGCGATAGGCCTTAGCGGGCCAGACCATAGAGCCGGGCCGGATTGTGCTCGAGTATGTTTGCCTTTGCGGAAGCGCTTAGGTCTTTGCGCTCTTGCAGCTCGCGGGCGGCGTAGCGCTCGCGGTCTCCATGGGGCATGTCCGTCCCCATAACGATCTGCTTTTCGCCCACCAAGTCCATCACCTGCGGCAACAGGGAATCCTCCAGTTCCGCGCTGAAGTAAAGCGTTCCTCGTTTGATGTACTCCATAGCCGGTAGCTGCTGCAGCGGCTTGGTTTGCGGCAGAAATTTGGCCAGGTATTTTCCCTGGTTTTGATAACGATGCTCAAGACGGTCGATCATAAACGGTATCCACATGCAGCCGGCTTCGAGAAAGACCGCGGTGAGATTCGGGAAACGATCCAAAACGCCACCGCTGATCAGCGCGGCAAAGCCCATGAGCACGGGAAAGTGAAAGGCGACGACGCCGGAAGGATAGATATGGCTGTAGAGATTGTTGATCGAAGGACTTGCCCATCCGACATGGACCGCGAGTGGAAGTTTTTCCTCGCATAGAGCTTCATAAAAGGGGAAAAATGACGGGTCGTCCAGCTGACGATCTCCGATGGTTCCCAGGAGCATGACATTCGCCGCGCCGAGCCGCTTCGCCTCATGGACCTCGCGCACCGCTGCTTGGATCTGGTCGAGATTCACCACCGCCGCCCATTTGAGCCGCTCATGACGCGACAAGGTCTCGCCCAGCCAGCGGTTATAAGAAGCGCAGAGCGCTGTCACGAAGGCCGGATTGGAGCTCAGCGGGTAGGCGAGGAAGAGCGTCGGGTAGATGACCTGGACCGCGATATCCTCTTCATCCATGATCTGAAGACGCGCTTGGATGTCGGTGAGCTCCATGCAGCCGACACTTTCCGGTTTATTTATAGTGTGGAGCGCGGGTTTGCCATCGTAGGTCGTAGGCGTGCCCAAGTTGTTGCAGCCGCGCCCCACGCGCCGGGGAAACAACTGCTCGTCAATGTCCCAGTAGGCCATCCCGTCCACGCCGACAACTCGGGGACGCTGGGCGTGGAAGGCGGGATCCAAGTAGGCATCGCTGAAAGTTGCTGGGCTTTCTTCCAGGTGACCGTCGGCATCAACATAACGCATGGTTATCACCTCCAGGCGAGTCCATCAGCGTTCTTATACAATCCTGCGCCCAATGCGTCAATTAGATGGGTTTGATCCAGTTCAGCCGCCACACGGATTTATGATTCAAAAGGCCCACTGCTCGAAAGAGTCCTAGTCCTTTTGTTTCGGCAGTCCTTTTGTTTCGGCTTGACGGCAGGCGGAGACTTCGAGTAATTCTAGGTATTTTTTGTTGATCTTGAAATTAAGGCGTCGTCCCTGGATTCGATGATCTTTTACATTTGACAAACCCCGATACGGTCGTGATCGGCTAGGATAACGACCTGAAAAGGGTATCAGGCATTTGTTGCTTTAGTTTGGCCTGGTCGAAGTTCGGACTGGCTGCGAGTAGAGTTTAAATCCCCCCCAGCCGAACTCGCCGACCGGTTTGTTCGTGGAGGCGTCGAAAAGATCAATGAGCATGAATTTTTGCGGATGGCCAGCGAGATAGTTGGAAAAGGTATCCACGAAACGTTCCTGGCTTTGAAAATCGGCGCGGTAAAAACCTTCGCCGAGATAAAGCCTATGAGGACGGTGTTGCCCGTCGAGCCTGATCCAGAATTGCGAACCCTTGGGCCCTAGGGAGTCCAGCCATTTCTTGTACTCGGCGATTTGCGCCTCTTGTTTTTTGAAGTCTTGTCCGGAAGCGGGCATACTCTGGACAAGGCTGATTGAAAGAGCGAGAAGGGTAGCAGCTACAATTTTCATCGATCCTCCCGTCTGAAATTGTCTGCGACTGCTTACGCAAGACTGCTGCCATCGGAGGGGGACCCAGAGCAAAAAGGGTCTGCTACGCCTTTTTTGTAACAATCAGGGACAAAAGAACGTCGCACGCCAGCCGGACCCGGCGTCGAGCTGTGACATTATTGGCAACGGAGGACTGCGCTGTCGGCGGCTCTTAGATGCTGTCCCAGCTTCCCAGGTCGGTTCTCTATGTGGTCCAATTTAGGGAAACGGAAGAATCTAGATGTGGCCTCCCAAATCATCCACGTCAGCGCCGCGACGACATATCCGTCTATGGCGTAATGCCAGCCTAGATGGACCGATCCGATCAGATTGATCATGGCAAAGGCCAGCAGAATCCGGCCGAACCACGAGTTGACCTGGTAGCCCGCTAAAGCGAATAGCACGGCCACTGCAACATGCATGCTGGGCATCGCCGAGATACCACCGAGAGGTAAATGAGTCGCATTGAGATGAGCATCCCACAGACCTTGTTGATTGCGGACAGCCCAGAGGGAACCATCTTCGTGCACGGAGCGGAGATAGTTCATCAATGGCAAGAAAGGGTTGTCAGAATCTGTTACGTAGGAGTAATAGCATGGACCGGCAGATGACAGGAGAGTCGCCATGATGGTCCCGACGACGATCCACACCAGGCCGAAGCTTACAAAAAATCGCAGCCTAAGCATACGCCTGCGGCTCCAGGCCATCCACAGCAGAAATCCAACGAGAAGAGGAAACCAGGCCATATAGCAGATATCCAGCGCCCGCGTGATGATGGGTCGGCCAAGCAGCGGCTGAAGCAAAGCCCAGGGATGATTTCCGAAATGCAGATAGTAATCTAGCTTCATCAACGTCTCATCCCACGCGAAGGGCTGAATCCTGGGGATGGTTTCCTTAAAGCTCCGAAACGTGCTTATGAATGGCGCGATTGAGAGGTAAGCGAGGAGGAATCCAACCAGTTTTTCCAGCGTGAGATAGCGCTCGCGAATTTCGCACCCCGCTGTGCGAAGGTCGTCTTCGCCCCGGACAAAACGGGGAATCCTCACGATGAAATGCATTGTGAAAAAGCAGGCGGTGAAGAAGATAGCGAAGACATCCAATAGATAGTAGTTGAACTGAATTTGCATCATGCCGTCGAGCCCTAACGACGATTCGATAAGTAAGCCCTCTCCCACGTAGACGGCGACGATCAAAAGAATGGGGAAGTTCTCACACAGGGCGCTGATCAGATCGTCGACCCAGGGCCAGCGTGTTGCCGTGCGTTCCAGCCGGTCTTTAGACTGTACTGTCGGCAGAATCTTGGGAAGTGCGTTATAGAGTTCAGATCCCTGTAATCGCGTTAGTCCATCCATCCTGAATCTTTCCGTCTGCCGTCGCGGGGACACGCCACCGGAAGTTTAGACGACGAAGTTCCTTCGTGTTGTCCAATGTGTAATAATATTCATTATAACAAATCAGATGCCAAAAGGCTAAAACACAGAAAACTAGTTGAAATGTTGGCGGTTTTTTCTGCTTGAAGATAAACCTTAGGTGGCAAAACGCCTCACGAATCAGGCGGAATTGCCATAGTTAGGTTAGAGAATTTCAGAAATGCCCCTTTCTTGATGACGCCCGATCAGAGCCACTCGCGAGGATCGACTGAGACTCACGAGATCTGTTCCCGGATGCCGTACCGTTTCCCGATCTTCTGAGAGATCGACACAAGGATGATCAACAGCAAAAAGATCAGCACGCCAAAAGCGCTGAGTTGCGGGAAATAGCCGTTCTCCCAGAGATAGTAGATGATCACGGCAGCGGTCCGGTTATTGGCGCGGGAAAGCATCAGAGCGATGGTGAGCTCGCGATAGGCGTGAACCATGACCCAGAACCATCCGGCCATCAGCCCGGGCCGAAGCAGCGCGCTGGCCACGGCGGCGGCCTCCTCGAGTTCCGTGTGGATTTGCATCATCGAGTTCGACACGAAGCGAAGGGCTACGGCCATGTATCTCGTGACATAGGCGAGCCCGATAATGATCAGCGTACCGATGACCGGCAGGGGGACCAAAAGGTAGAACCACAAAAAAGCGGCACCGAGCACGACACTCGGAACGGCGATCGTCGCGAAGCCCAGGAAGTCGAGTGTCTTGCGTCCCGGAACGCGCGTCTTATGGACGAAGTAACTCATGGTGGAAACGAGCAACATCACTACGGTGGCCGCGCCTATACCTAAGAGGGTGCTGTTCCACATCGGCTCGATTCCATACGTTTGATCGCTGAGGACTTCCTGATAATTGACGAGCGTCATCGTATGGAAAATGTCGAGCGTCGGTGGGCGGTAGCGGCGCAGAAAAGAGGTGTAGAGAATAACCAAAAAGGGAAGGCCGGTAATTAGAAAGACGAGAAAGAAACTGGCGGCGCA
>VBLN01000027.1:14284-19524 GCA_005878685.1 Deltaproteobacteria bacterium
TAGCGCTCTCCATGCCGCACGAGCCGAAAATAAAGGTAGAGCAACGCGAGTGAAAGGACCAGGAGCGCCATCGCATAGGTGCTGGCCAGCCCCCAATCGGTGGGCGTCCGCGACGTATTGAAGAAGACCTCGGTGGTATAGACCCTGACGTTGGCGCGCGCGCCGAGCAGCAGCGGCGCTTCGAACGTCTCAACTGTCTGGATGAACAAGAGCAGCAGCGTCGAGCCGACCGCAGGCATAACGAGCGGCAACGAGATGCGCGTGAGCGTAGACCAGATTCCCGCCCCGGCCACGGTTGAGGCCTCCTCGAGACGGGGATCCATCGACTGAAAGGCGGCAGAAAGAAGCAGATAGGCAAGAGGGGACATCTCAAGTGAATGAATCCAGACCATTCCCCAGAACGAATAGATGTTAAGCAAACCCTTCACGCCGGTGGTCGCCTCCAGCAAGTAGTTGAGCATTCCGATGGTCGGACTGGCGAGGAGAATCCATGAGATCGTGATGAGAATTCCTGGGATGATGATGCGCCCCAGAGTAACCAATCCGATCAGGGACCCGAGCGGAGTGTTCGTGCGTTCCACGGCCCAGGCCAGAAAACCCCCCATTGCGAACGCGAGCAGTGAGGAGGAGAGCGCGAAGTAGAGCGTGTTCCACGTGGCGTGCCAGAAATCCTTGTTTAGATAGGCGCGAACGTAGTTGGCAAGCGTAAAATCGAAGTTGAGGAATGCGGCTTCTCCGGGTCTGGCGACTTTGAAGCTCGTCCAGATGATCATCAGCAAGGGAACGACCACCTGGTAAACGAGAACTAGAAAGAGAAGGCTTAAGACAACTGCGCGGCTATCGAGTGATGGCCGCCTCTCAAGCCCTCTCCGGATAGCGCCTGGTGCCATTTAGTGCGCCGGGAGAGGGGCCAAGCTATTTCTTTCTGCCGATATACTGATTCCAGTAATCGTGCAGCCGGTTCACGAGCTCGTCGCTTAAATAGCCATAGGCGATGAGCTTCACGTTGTCGGGCAGATAGGGATGCTTTAGGGCCAACGGGCCGCGCAGCTCCTCGGCGGTGTATTTCTGGCTTTCCTCGGACAGTGTCCAATCGGCGAGCAACGCTGCGGCGTAAGGGTTGGGCGTATTCTTGTTGATGATGATGGCTCCAGCATAAGCGAGGATCGGCGCTGAATAGATGATCGCGTAAGGTACTTTAGGGTCTTTTCTCTTCTCGTCGACGCCCTGGTAGAGGAAGTTGTCTCCTTGAACGGCGTGGTCGCCCGATAGCATCAACTCCATCCTCTGGGTGTGGCCGCGCTGGATAATCGGCTGATTCTCGCCGATGCACTTGAGCCAGCCTTTGAGCTTTTCTTCTCCCATCATGACAGAGAGCCCCGCCAAGAAGCGGGTCTCCGCCGGATCAAAGGAGACTTGTCCTTTGTAAGCTGGCTTGCAGAGGTCTTCCCAGCCTTTTGGTGCCTTGTCGGCGCTCAAAAGATTGGTGTTGTACGAAATACCGTGCTCGCTCCAGTACCAGGGCATCCAGCGATTCTCCGGATCGATGAACCCTTGATATTGCTTCAGTATCTTTTTGGTTGCCGGTGTCGGATACCGAGCGACGAGATTCTGCTTCAGGATGACCGGCAGGTCGGGCACTGCGAGCGTTATCGCGTCGGTCAGATGGCGTCCAGCGGTCTCCTCAGCAATCAGGCGCTCGGCGGCGTCCTGGGAGCCGATATCGACCATTTCAACCTTGAGGAAAGAATAACGCTTCTCAAAAAGACGGATATGACCTTTGGCGAGCTTGCCGCGCCAGGTGTGAACATAGTTGAGCTTCCCTTCTTTTTGCGCGCCTTCCTCAAGTCGCTTTTGACGTTGGGTCTCCGGCAATTTTGCGAGCTCTTTGTAAAGCTGGTCCGCACTCCGTTCCGCGGAATGTGACGGCCTTCCCCAGCCGGTCAGCAGTGCTATAATGCATAGCGCAGGAGCACTCATGGTCAAGAAGGATTTTGTCATGCGCATGTTTGGACGCTCCTTTTTTTCAAGAATTGGACGGCATATCCTGAGAAACGGCGTGCTTCAGCACTCTAATATCCAGGTGATCCCGACATTTCAAGCTCATGATTGAGCCCAAATGCAGATGGATGTTGGCATGTTGCTAGTGATCGGCGATTCAGGTGGGCCACAGATTATCCCGGGCACCAAGCGGCTGGTGCAGAAATCCGAAGGGATTCATTTCACCGTTGTGAACGGAAAGGTGATTTACGAACATGGACGCTTGAGCGGCGATCTCCCTGGGCAGGTGCTGCGCGGTTCTGGTCGCTCCATGCGCCAGGCGGCTGCAGCTTAGGAGTTGCTGTGGGCGTAAGTTTGGTGCCCGTCTCGCGCGTCGACGATCTGCTGCCAGGCAAGATGAAGCCTGTCGAGCTCGGGGGCCGCCAGCTTTTGCTTGCGCATGTGGATGGCCGATACTTCGCTTTTGTCCGTGAATGTCCGCATGAGGCCGCTGACCTTCAGATGGGGGAGCTGGATGGCTACAAGGTCCGCTGCGTCAATCATGGCTACTGCTTCGACCTCACTACGGGTGAATGCCAGCTCCCTAAAGGAGGCCCGCAGCTCACCACCCTTCCTGTCGAAGTGCGCGGGGAAGAGATCTGCATACGGCTCGAATGGTAGGAAATCTTCTCAGCACTAACCAACTTTTCCCTAACACAAACAAATAAGCTTCTTCCTTTGTCATCTGGCTGAGCCGACAGAAATCTTGTTGGTGAATATGAGCAAGGCCACAAAAAATCCAACCAAGATGGCCTCTAGTACAAGTGGGAGTGCGACGTCGGCATTCACTGTTAAGAAAAAGGGAAAATAGAGACTGATACTTGCCCACGCCATCAAAGCTGACTTCCTTAAAAAGTCTCCTTCCGGTGTTGTCCACTCCCGTCCTGCTAGAATGACACCTGCAGGGAAAAACATACAAAGATCATAATACAGCATATGAGGCGGGACCAACGGGAGAAGGCTCAGCCCGAGTGCGCTGATGAGAGATATCTTTGATGACCAATCTTCGTTGGATCTGGCAAGCTTTCTACCCTGCCACAATCCAATCAGCCAGAGGGCTGCAGCGAGCGAATAAAAGGGCAGCTTCAACGAGGGGCGTTGACTTACGGGAAAGAGCATCAGAAGGTTGCTCGGCAAACTGGTAATAATATGGATTGGGACGGTATAGAGCCCGGTTACATAGGTGGCGTCGCTTGCTTTGAGGGATGTCAACCAGTTCATCGTGATTTCCTTGGGTAAAATAAATAGGTTCGCAAGAAATAGTGCAGCGCTGCCCAGGACGATTCCTAGAAGACAATGAATGCGCCCGACCAGGGCCAGAGCCAAACCCACCAGCCCAACCGTGGGAAGATACTGAGGCTTGAGGCTGAGAAATGACCATGCGAGACCGGCTAAGAAGGGGCGGTTCTTCATGAGCAAAAAATAGCCGCCGCACAACGGCAGGAGCCCAAAAACAATGCCTAACTGCCCGATCCATACACTGATGAAAACCGGGAACAGCAGGAAACTAAAAAAAAAGATATCGCTACTCCTGGTTTGAGTAAGGGCCGCTAAAAGCGCGCAGCAGATGGCGAGCGCGGCAAGAGATAATCCCTGCCACAACAGGAGTGACAAGTTGGGTCTCAGATGGCTTAATGGAGTGAAGATCCATGCCACAAGCGGGCTGTACATGTAGGCGGCAGTTAGATTTTGCGGCAGATGGGGAAGCAATGCATGAGTAGCCTTGTCGAAAGGAGCACCAGTGAAGGAAAGAGCATCGGGCCCCGGGTAGAGATTCAGAGCTTCGCCGGAGGCGACCAAATGTCCGGCCACGTAGAAAGTCATCACATAATCCGTTGATTCCGCAGCCTGAGGCAAATAAAGAGCACTGTAAAGAATGACGATGATGGCGAGGATCGTCCATGTCTTTGCGAAGAAAACTAAAATCCGGTACGGGGTAATCGCCACAGTCATTGCAAGTTCCTGTAAAAGATCATGTGACGTGCCTACATTCGGCTGTTGATTCTCCGCGCTCCCCTAAAGAAAACGAAAAATATTCTATCACATCACCGAACAGGCTGCATTTTCATTACGTTGTTGCTAAAGGGAATAGCGCTTGGTGCTTTCGCTCTGGTTGCAAAATCGTCGCGACAGTATATGTTTTCGTTTCAGCCTTCAATCCATGAAGCCTAACAGGTTACTTACAGTCAGCGTCATTGGCCTTGTTCTTTTAGCCCTGTCAAGCGCCGCTTTCGCTCAGGGCAGCAGCACGAAGTCCACGACCAAGCCATTTCAAGCAGAGAGCTCAAAGTCATCACAGAAAGAAGTTTCGGCATCCCAGAACGAACTTATCGAGAAGATGAAGGCTTCCAGGGAAAGCCTGGAAAAGCTCCTGGCCGTATATGAAAAGCAGTTCCAGAGCCAGTCCGCGGATTTTGAGACCAAAAAAGGTTTGTATGAGAGGGATTTGATTTCAAAGTTAGAACTTGAACAGAGTCAGCGGGCCGCTGCCAACACGCGCTTTCAAATCGAACAAGTACAGAGATGGATTGCGGAGAATGATGTCGTCCTTGCCGAAGCGCTCGCACGGGACGAGCTGCAGCGACTGCCCCCACTGCCCTTAGGCGGCTACAGCGAGACCGCAGCGCTCATCCGTTACAACGGGGGCGCGAGATGGTCGCTTGCCGATGCTGGCAAGATCGAGAAATTTTTCGCCGAACGTTTCGGCCATGAGCTGCCGGTCAGCGCTATGGGTCAGACTCCGGTCCATGAGCGCATGAGATTTGATCACAGAGACGCGATGGACGTTGCCGTTCATCCGGACAGTGTGGAAGGGCGAGCGCTGATGGCCTACTTGCGCAGCATGCGCGTACCGTTCATCGCTTTTCGAGTTAAGGTGACGGGTTCGGCGACCGGAACGCACATTCATGTCGGAAGACCCTCGATTCGAGTCATTTCCCCGATCAGCGGACGCTCTTCTGTCCAATAGATCAGTCACGGGGTTGCGCAGATTCGTGAGTGGACGACGAAATCTATCTCTTGATTGTGGATCAAGGCGGAGAGATGATTGAAAATGAACTTACATGCTGCATTCAGCGTGATCATGACCCATGAGGCTTCTAAGCTTTAGAGAATTGTTCCACAGTGTTCTTTTCTGGATGAGAAGGCGCTTTGAGGACCATGACTCCCTACTATCGCGTCGGACACGGATTTGACGTCCA
>VBLN01000027.1:19551-30937 GCA_005878685.1 Deltaproteobacteria bacterium
GATTAGAGGGTCACTCGGATGCCGACGTTCTCATCCATGCGTTGATGAACGCGCTTTTGGGTGCCATGGGGAAAGGAGACATTGGAATCCATTTCCCGGACACGGATTCCCGCTATAAAGGAATTTCAAGCGAGAGACTGCTTGCGCGAGTGCTGCGGATGGTGGATCAGGAGGGGCTTGGCCTCATGAACGGAGACATCACCCTTATCGCTGAGAAGCCCCGGTTGGCGCCTTTCTTTCCGGAGATAAAGAAAAATCTGTCGCGACTCCTGAAAGTGCCGCCGAGTCGGCTCAATATCAAAGCCGTCACCACGGAAGGGTTAGGCTGGGTGGGCGAAGGACGCGGGATCGCCGCCACGGCTGTCGTGTTACTTCGAAGAAAACGGCGGGGCTGACCAAATGAAGGTTGACAAATTTTTTTATCTATAATAACAAAAATCCTATCTTAGGTGGCCTCAGATTCTCCCAATTCAGGCCAGCTCGGGCCGGAGCAAGAGATAGAGAGATTGGCCCAAGAGATTGGTCGTCTGATCCAGAGCGCTGAGCCGGAAAGACGAGAAGATCTCAAGGAGTTGGCGTACACCCTTATCCGCGAGGAGATGTTCGAGCGGGGCTGGGGTGATGAGAAGACGGCGAGCGCGACTCCGGGTCCCTTCAATCCGTTGGGAACCGGCGTTCTCTTCTTAGTGCTGGGAGGCGGTCTTTCGTTCGTCTTCGGACCGGTGGGGCTCACGCTCATGTTGTTCGGCCTGATCTTCATCGTGTGGGGCGCGGCGATCAGTTGGCTCAAGCGTTAAAAAGGCTATGGCGGACGACGTAAAGAAAACTGAAGTCAAAAGAGGGATCTGGTCGCGGCGGGATTTCTTCACTCGTTTGGGCTGGAGCGGCTTCGGCATCTTCGGCGCCTTCAGCCTGCTCGGCTTTATCCGCTCCGCCTTTCCACGGATTCTGTTCCAACCGCCGGCCACTTTTAAGGCCGGTTTTGCGAGGTCAGCGAAAAATACAAGCAAGAGCAGCGGGTTTGGATCGTGCGCGCGGAGGAGGGCATCTACGCGATTTTCGCCAAGTGCACGCACCTCGGATGCACGCCACGCTGGCTCGCGGCGGAGAACAAGTTCAAATGCCCGTGCCACGGTAGCGGCTTCTACAAGTCGGGGCTCAACTTCGAAGGGCCGGCGCCGCGGCCGCTCGATCGGCTGAAGGTCACGGTCGGCGACGACGGGCAGCTCGTGGTCGATAAAAGCAAGATCTTGAGAATGGAGGCCGGCCCGGAGCCCGACGAGCAGCATCCGGAAAGCATCCTCAAAGCTTAAGCGGAATCATTATGGCGTTAAAAGACAAAATCGAAGAAATAAAAAAGGACATCGTCGAGAGCCATGTGTGGAAGGCGATCTTCCGCCACGGCTACGAAGACACGCCGCGAAACCGTGTGCTCATGGTCACAGCCAACGTCTGGCTCCACCTCCATCCGGCCAAAGTGCGCCGCCACGGCGTCCGGATGCGCTTTACGTGGTGCATGGGCGGTCTCACGTTCCTGATGTTTCTCATGACGGTCATCACCGGCATCTATTTGATGTTTTATTACCGCCCCGTGGGGGAGTACGCCTTCGCCGACATGCAGTACTTGGAACAGGACATGCCCTTCGGCATGCTGATGCGCAACATGCCCCGCTGGGCGGCACACGCCATGGTTGTTTTCGTCTGGCTGCACATGTTCCGAGTCTTTCTTACCGGCTCGTACAAGCCGCCGCGCGAGTTCAACTGGATCGTCGGTGTGCTCTTGCTGGTGCTGACCCTGTTGCTGAGCTTTACGGGTTACCTCCTGCCCTGGGATCAGCTCTCGATCTGGGCCGTGCCCGTCGGCTCGAACATGGCGCGGGCTTCACCCCTGCTCGGCCATGAAGGACCGTTCCACGAGTTTGTCGGTGCCAATCCGATTTACGACGCGCGCGCGTTTCTTTTCGGCGGCGGAGAGATCGGACCACACACGCTGCTGCGCTTCTATATCTTGCACTGCATCTTCATCCCGCTCGTGGCCAGTCTCTTGATGGCGGTCCATTTCTGGCGCATTCGGCGCGACGGCTTTTCTGGACCGTCGCTCTGAATGGTCGAGCCCTTGGAGAATTAGAGGTTGGAGGATTAAAATGGCTGAAGTCGCCCCGGCAACGAAAAAACCCGCGCAGGTCGACGACAAGATTCACACCTGGCCGCACCTCGTGCGCGGCGAGTTCCTGGTCACGATTTTCGTTCTGGTCGTGCTCACGCTCTGGGCGATGTTGCTCGACGCCCCGCTCGAAGAGCCCGCCAATCCGACAAGGACACCCAACCCTTCCAAGGCGCCGTGGTACTTTCTCGGCTTGCAGGAAATGCTCGTCTATTACGATCCCTGGCACGCTGGCGTCGTCCTGCCGACGCTCATTATCATTGGCCTGATGGTGATTCCTTTCATCGACATCAACCCGGCCGGCAACGGCTACTACTGCTTTAAAGACCGGAAATACGAGATCCTGACGTTCTTTTTCGGCTTCCACATTCTCTGGGTGAGCATGATTATCATCGGGACGTTTTTTCGCGGGCCCGGTTGGAATCTCTTCTGGCCGTGGGAGCATTGGGACCCGCACAAGGTCGCGGCGTTGACGAACGTCGATCTGCCGTATCTCGTTGGCTTCCGTAACCAGACGTTGTCGGTCCTTTTTGGACTGTTCTGCGTCGTCGCGTACTTCGTCGTCGGCATGGCGCTCTTCTATTACTGGGTGGTCCGGATCAAGGGAAAGGAATTCATGGAGCGATGGGGACCCGTGCGTTTTGGGATCACTGCCTTCCTGATAGTCACGATGCTCGCGCTGCCCGTCAAAATGTTCCTGCGACTCGCCTTCAACGTAAAGTACATCGTGGCGACGAAGTACATTAATATCTAGCCCGCGATGTTCTACGTCGCTAAAGTCTTCCAGGCGCTTGGGGTCGCGGACGTGGGCTATGCTCTCTATATGGGCATCCTGCAGCACTCTTCCATGGCTGAGGAGATCGTTCTCACTTTGATCGGCGTCGGGGTCTTTTCCCTGGGCCGGACTCTGGAGAAGAGGTTAGTTTGAGGAAACGCTAATGGCGGTCAGAGGCATCGACGAACGCGAGGAGAAGAAATCATACGGCAGCGTGTTTCTGCTCGGCAGCGCCCTGCTCGTTGTCGCCACTCTATGGTCGTTTTGGGACGACAACATCACGCGCCGGGCGTGGAAGGCATATCAGGCCCATTTCTACCGTCTCGATTATCAAAAGGCCAAGGCGGCCTACGCCGAAGAGGACAAAAAGCTCCAGGCCGACCCGGCCTATCAGGAGCTGGCCAAGAAGCTCGCCGCTGAGAAGCACAGCCTCGAGAAAGGCGAGTTGTCCAAGAAGCTGAAGGCGTTGGAGAGCCAGGAAAAAACCGCCACCGTCCGCTTCGGCGAACTGGACCAGGAAGTCAAGTTTATCAAGAGCGAGCTCGAAGAGGCGTGGTACGAGCACGACCACGCGCTGCAGCAGGGAAGATCCACCAAGCCGTACGAAGAGATTATCCGCGGGCTGAACGAGCGGCAGGCCAAATGGGAGCCTGCGGTTGAAAAAGCGCGGCAGGAAAAAGACCGGATCAAGGAAGAAATCAAGAAGATCACTTCAGGCGTCAAGGAGCTGGAGGACGAGCTGTCCAAAAAAACCGCCGAGCGGGACAAATGGCTGACGCCGATCCAGAACGCCACGATCGTTCAGAATCCCGTAGTCTTCTACAAGATACCGAATATCCGCCAGGTCGTACTGAACGAGTTCGACCGCAATACTTTCGACCAGCCGATCGCACGGGTGGATCGCTGCCAGACCTGTCATACGGCGGTCAACCGTCCCGGATTCGAAAAAGAGCCGCATCCCTACCGCACGCACCCGCGCCGCGAAGTGCTATTGGCCGATAACGCGCATCCGCCGGAAAAATTCGGCTGCACCCCCTGCCATGAAGGCCAAGGTCCTGCCGTCAACAGCCCCATGAAGGCGCACGGGGAGGTCCTGCCGGGCGAGCACAACTATTGGGAGCACCCGCTGCTGCGCGGCCCTAAGGTCCAGTCGAGTTGCGCCTCCTGCCATCTGAATATCCAAAGTTTTGAGGATGCCCCGCTGCTGGCTCAAGGTCAAAGGACCTTCGAGCAAATAGGCTGCACGGGTTGCCATCTAATCAAGGGATACGAAGACATTCCGAAGATCGGCCCGAGCCTCAAAAGGATCAGCGCAAAAGTCGATCCCAGCTGGATGGTCCGTTGGATCGAAAACCCGCACAAGTTCCGTCCCCGGACACGCATGCCCAATTTTGATTTCAAAGAGGATGAGGCACTGGCCATTACCGCCTTCCTGTGGTCGCTTTCCAAAGAGGAGGGCGACAAATGGCTCCAGGAGCATCCCCTGCCTTCCGGTTACAGAGAAGGAGATCAGAATCTGGCGGCGCAAGGGAAGACTCTGGTGGAGTCCGTCGGCTGCAAGGGATGCCATGGCTTCGCTGACGGCGAGTTCTCCACGGTGGTCGGCAAGGAAAAAGATCTTGTTCCGAACCTCAAAGATATTGGCGCGAAGGTAGGTGCCCGCTGGATTTATCATTGGGTGAAGAACCCGCGCGACTTCTCCCCCGCTACGCGCATGCCGAGCCTGCGTCTGACCGATTCGGAGGCGTCGGCGATTACGACTTATCTGACGACCTTGGGCAATAAGTCAGAGCCGATCGCGGGTGTTCAGGAGCGGCTCGCCGATAACAAGAATATCAAGCGCGGGGAGTCCCTGGTGCGCAAGTACGGATGTTTCGGCTGCCATGATATTCAGGGAATGGAGAAGGAGTCTCGCATCGGCGTCGAGCTTACGACCTTTGGCTCGAAGACCCTCGAAGAGCTGTTTTTCGGCAACCATACAGACATCCCCAATACTTGGGATGACTGGACTTATAACAAGCTCAAGACGCCCCGGACGTACGCCACCGAACGGGTCGAACAGGTAATGCCCCAGTTCGACCTTACCGATGACGACATCAAGGCCATCAGAATCGTGCTCGCCGGCTTCCAGGATAGGAAGGTGCCGCCCCGGTACCTGGCGGATCACGGCCTAAGGGTCACTCAGGTGGTTGAGGGGCGGAGATTGATGCATCAATACAACTGCATCGGCTGCCACGAGATCGAACGCCGGGGAGGATTTATCCGAAAATACTATCAGGAAAATCCGACTCTCGCGCCGCCGGTTCTGAACGGCGAGGGAGAAAAGGTGCAGTCCCCTTGGCTCTTCAGCTTTCTCAAGGCGCCGTTCTCTATTCGTCCGTGGCTTCGATTGCGGATGCCGACCTTTGGATTCTCAGATCAGGAGGCGAACCTGCTCGTCAGTTACTTCAATGGACTTTCCAAGCTTGAGGTCCCGTACGCCTATTTTGACGAAGGCAAGGTCCCTCGAGAGCATTTGGACGCGGCGCGCGTCTTGGTTTCGAAAGACTACTTCAACTGCTTTAGCTGCCATCAGCAGGGAGAGAGGAAGCCTGAAGGCCCTGAGGAGGGCTGGGCGCCGGATTTGAATCTGGCGCGAAATCGCTTGAATCCGAACTGGATTATTAAATGGCTGCAGGATCCGCAGAAGGTTCAGCCCGGAACCAAGATGCCGTCGTTTTTTCCGGGCGGGCCGGATAACGTCCTCGGAGGCAAGGATGACAGACAGATTGAAGCCTTGAGAGATTATATCATGATGTCGGGCAAAGAGAGCGCGCCTGCTGAGAGCCGCAAGAAAGTCGCAAGGCGTTGAATAAGCCAATATCTTATGGTTCAGTAAAAAGTAAGAAAGGAGGGTAGTATGAAGAAGATGATATCGACATTTTTATCTGGCGCTCTGTTACTCTTTCCACTTTCGGCAGTGTTGGCCTACGACGGAGGAGCGGTCAGCGATGGCGGGACCATTACAGGCTCCGTCAAGTTTAAGGGCACGGCTCCGGCGCCCAAGAAGATTGAGGCCAACAAGGATACGGAGGTCTGTGGAAAAACCCCAAAGACCGATGCGAGCCTGATCGTCTCCGGCGGGAATCTCGTGAACGCGGTCGTCTATATCTCGGATATCAAGAAGGGCAAGAAGATGGAGCCACAAAAGGTGACGTTGGACCAGAAGGGCTGCGAATACCATCCCCACGTTTTGGCCTTTCCGGCCGGCTCCACTGTCGAGATCCAGAACCCCGATGGCATCCTGCATAACATCCACAGCTACAGCAAGGTGAACAGTCCATTCAACATCGCTCAGCCGAAGTTTAAGAAGAGCGTTCCACAGAAGATCGACAAGCCTGAAACCATCAATGTTAAGTGCGACGTCCACGGTTGGATGAACGGTTGGCTGTTTGCGGCGGAAAATCCCTACTACGGCGTGACGGACAATTCGGGGAACTTCAAGCTTACGGATGTTCCGCCGGGCAATTACACCGTAGAAGTCTGGCATGAGACCTTGGGCAAGACGACCCAGAAGGTGACCGTCAAAGCCAAGGAAGAGGCTAAGGTCAATTTCGAAATGGCAAAAAAGTAGTCAGAGAATTCTATGCGTGGCAGGGCGCTGACTCGCCCTGCCACGGGTTTTGGTTGCTTTCGATTCCAAGTCCCTAGCCGGCCGAAGTCTATTTCCTCCGCACCTTATCGCTGAAAAAGTTCCAGGCTCGCTCGAGGTCCACCGGAGGGAGAGTTTCCTTCTTTTCCAATCCAGATTCTTCCGTGCCGAGAAGAATAGGGGTGCCGATTTGCAACGCGCCGTAAAGCATGTCCGCAGCCTCTTCCAGGTAAATAGCCATCATGACTGCCTCAGGGATCGTCCTTCCCACCGTCACTTGACCGTTGCCCCTAAGCAAAATGGCCGGATTTGTTCCGAGTTCGGTCGCGACTTCCTCGCCGAGCCTTTGGCTCGAGATCAACCGAGTTTTGGAAAAGACCGGCACGCCGCCGTGGAAGAAGCTGCCGTGATTGTGAACCGGTTCGATCCTTCTCTCTGTCACCGAAAAATAGTTGGCCTTGCGGGCGTGAATGCGCGTGATCGCCTGAACGTCGGCTCTTTGGTTGAAGATGGCCGCGTGCAACGGCGTTTCGAAAGGAGGAGCGGATCTGCCGTTGACGATTTCTCCCCGAAGATTGAGGGTCAGGAGTTCTTTCTCCTTGACCAGCGCGAGGCTGACTCTCGGTGTTAGGAGGAAGACGTCTGAGCCTGGGATGCGCGCGCTGACATGACCAAAGCCCTGCACCAATCCTTCGCCGGAGAGGATCCTGCAAGCCAGAATGAGATTTTTTCTCAGATCGGCGATAGTCTTCTTCATGCGGCTCCTTTTGAATTGGCTAAATTTTTAGTATATATAGCAGTTTAAACGGTTGGGAAAGAGTCGCCGATGAAGGTCAAGGTGAAATCTTGTTCGGGCTCAGAGGGTGAGGAAACTCCTGTTGGCTTCCTCTTAGGGGAGCGGTCTATCAAAATCGAGGAGGTCATGGACCGCTGGTACGGGCAGCAGGGGACTTACTATCGCGTCCTGGGAGATGACGAGAATCTTTACATCCTTAAGGAGCCCCTTGAAGGTGAACTGTGGGAGCTCGTCTCCTTCACCCACAAGAACTCGCGCGGCACTGAGCTACCGCCCGAGGGGAAGAAGGAGCTTCAGTAAAGTCCATATCACCGACTTACGTCTGTGGTTTTCGGCGCTGCCCTTCGGGCAAGTCCAGAACATTATTCCCGCAGTCACACACGGGGGTTCTGTGGTAGGGGGTAAAGTCCTCATGGGTCTGGTCTCGCCGCGTGGCCCGATCGAGTTTCTGCAGTTTCAAGGATTACGGGTCGTCAATCAGAATTGATGCACCTAGTGACTCGTACGTCCGCAGATCGCGGGTTTACTTACTCCATCTTTGGTTCGTCAGAGAGTTGATGGCGTTATGGCTGAAAAGAAAATCGGAACGGTAACTTATTGGCGATATTCATCCGATGTGCTGGCGATCTTCCGCCTCATGCCGGAGAGCGGCAGCAAGTTTCCTAATTATAAAGCGGGCCAATATATGGCTTTGCAGCGCAATGACTGCCGGCTGACAAAAAAGCTTGTTGGGGAAGGTGGCAAGGTAGAGTACGTGACCGTCCTAGACGAAAAAGGCAATCCCAAGCGCGGGGCTGTGACCCATTCCTATTCTATTGCGTCGGCGCCTTTTGAAACCGAGCAGAAGAGTTGCCTGGAGTTCTACGTCATCCTTGAGGCCGACGAAAAAGGCGTTCAGGGAAGGCTCACCGAATCGATGTTTCGGATGAAGCCCGACGGCGATAACAAAATGGTCTATTACGAAAAAATCGCCGGCGACTTCACGCTCGATAAGCGGGCAGCCGGTTTCCGGAACATTATCTTCGTCGGCACCGGAACAGGGCTGGCGCCGTTCGTCTCGATGGTCAAGCAGCTTGACTTCGAGGCAGCTTCGGGCAAGAGCGATTCGGTGAAGTACACGCTGCTCCACACGAACCGGACCTACGAGGAGTTGGATTATTACCAGGAGTTGCTGGCTATCGAGGCGGCGCAGCGCTTTGACTTCGTCTATGTCCCCTCGGTGAGCCGGCCAACCCAACGAGACTGGGAAGATCCCAAGCTGGGCAGGGGGCGGGCCAATAACATGCTTCGATATTTGTTAGAGATGCCACTCAAAGAGGAGCAGGACCTGCAAGAGATCGCGGCGAAGGGTGGAGACGTCGCAAAGGCGAAGGCGCTCTTGGAAAAGACGGTCAAGCCGGCTTTGCCGAAGCATCTGTCTCGGGACGCGCTGCGCGGTCGGATGGATCCCGCGAACACTGTCGTCATCACCTGCGGCAACCCCTGGTCGATGGAGGACATCAAGTACGCCGCCGAAACCAGCCGGATGCGGTTCGAGAAGGAAGATTGGTGACCCCTCTCAGGAAATCTTCTCTCTAGAGAGATATCCTTACCTGCGCTGCTAGTCACCGTTATCCCTGTCAAAGATCACAATGCTGTTGGCGGGAATGACGATTCTCGCCGATGAAGGCAGCAAGTGCCTCCCCGGCCCATCCCTCTACCGGCGAAGAACAAGTTCCGGCGGTGTCCTATTTTAAGCGTTCCAGCCACTTTACGTAAAGGTTGTATTCGGCTGGGTTATGGTCCTTCATTCGGTTCCCGATTTCTCTTGACATGATTTCTATGTAGATATTCCGATCGTTTTCTGTGAGCGCAGAATGACCTCGACTAATTGGGAGATTCCATCTATGCTGTGAACCATCCGACTGCCTCGTGAATGTACAACCCAAAAACCAATCTATTCCAGGTCGGTAGGTCTTAAATACATCTCTAATCGAGTTATCGGCGATTGCCTTCCATTGCGATGAGTAATCCATCGAGGATCTCTTAGCATTTATTCTTTCGAGCCACGAAGAACTTGACCGCGAGGATCAAAGCCAAGCTTTCAAAGATGAGTAGAATTGTTTTTTAACCTCCGTAGGGCCTCAACGTATTTTTCTTGTGTCTTGTGCACCACCTCGGGGGGCAAAGATGGCACCGGAGGCCGGGTGTCCCAATGGAGGCCCAAAAGATAATCGCGCACGTACTGCTTATCGAAGCTTTCGGGTGCCTTTCCCGCCTGGTATCCTTCTGCAAGCCAGAAACGGGATGAATCGGGGGTGAGGAGCTCATCGATCAGGAGTATCCCTTGCGTTGCCAAGCCAAACTCAAACTTGGTATCCGCAATAATGATTCCTCTCGCCTCAGCCATCTTGCGCGCGCGGAGATAGATGGCAATGCTGATTTCGCGCATCTGCTCGGCCTGTTTGCGTCCGACTCTCTCAACCATCTCGTCAAAGGTGATGTTCTCGTCATGCTCGCCTACCGGCGCCTTCGTCGAAGGGGTGAAGATAGGCTTTTCTAAGCGTGACGCCTCAACCAAACCTTTCGACAGCGGGATACCACAGACGCGACCTGATTCTCGATATTCCTTCCAGGCCGAGCCGAAGAGATAACCTCTAACGACGCATTCCACAGGCGCGGGGGCGGTTTTTTTTACGAGCATGCTGCGACCTTCTAACTTGTCCCGGTAGGGACGACAGGCATCAGGAAAATGTCCAACCTCAGTTGTCACTAAATGATGACGGCATAGATCGCTCATTACGTGGAACCAATACGCAGAAAGGGCGGTAAGGATTTTTCCCTTATCCGGTATCCTCGTTGGTAGAACTACGTCAAAGCAAGAAATGCGGTCCGAAGCCACCATGAGAAGGTGGTCACCCAAATCGTAAATATCCCTCACTTTTCCTTGCTTCAGAAGAGGCAATCCTGTCAGTAACTCTTGGCCCATTCTTCACCCTTTCTTGAAAGTTGCTTTTCCAGGTTTCCTTTCGACATTCGACATAGGTCTACGCGAGTTTGTTTTTCTGACTTCAACTTCAGGCAATACGAGTTGAGCAAGCAAATTAGTGAGAGCGTTTCTTCAGCCTGCCTTTAAGAAAATCGATGAACAGGAGCAGAAACAAAATGCCTATGCCGCCTCCGATAATCCAAAGAAGGGGTATCCACCTTTCCACATGTGCTCCCTTTAAAAACAAAAAAGCCAGCATCAGCCACGAGGGCTGAGCTGGCCTGCCTTCGAGCAAGTCTCCCTTGGAAGAGGACTTCCTGAATGGCCTACCGGCTATGCCTGACAACGAAAGATCGTTCTGTACCCTTCTAGGGCCGGCCTCTACCTTGATTGATTGTTCTTACTGCGAACAATCCCTCAAGGGGTCTGCCAAACTGAAGAGACACTAGTAAAGGAGGAAAAGGAAGTCAAGTATTTCTCTTACGCGGCAACTCCTTCTCCAAGTTCCTATCCAGGATGAAGACAAAGACTCTTTCACCACAAGTCGTGCTTATGTCCGTATGGATTTCTCGGACTTTCGCGCTTGTGATATCACCAATCACTTGAGAGAGACGGCTCTTAGCGCTTTCGATAAGCGCCTGGCGCATTTTTTTCACCAGCTCAATGCCATCGGCGTTTTTGGCCAGCTGTTGTTCGGCCGCAGTCAGGACTCCCTGAAGGCGAACGAGGATCATGTCCTCAATGATATAACTCCGCGATTCTGTGGGGCCTCGCCCCATATAGTCAATTTCAAAGCGGACCAGCGCTTCGCTGATCTCCGCTTCTATTTCACCCTTCGTTTTCATCGCACATTCCTTCTACGTCTGCTATGTGCGCCGACTTCTGAAGCAACTTAGGCTGAGGAAAGCTCCTCTTTTCTTCCAGTAAGACTTCATCGCTTTATCGGGCATAGCGAATCTTCTTCCTCCCGTCGATGCTACAAATATGTTGACTTCTGATAAAGCGAAACGAATTTTATTCAAGCGTCCTTCGATTGGCAAGAGCCCACGGAT
>VBLN01000378.1:0-276 GCA_005878685.1 Deltaproteobacteria bacterium
TAGGCGGCATCGATGGCTTTGGTCTCAAAAGCCGTAACCTGGTTGGGGGCGTCCAGAAAGGTAAGCTCAAGATCGTTGATGGTGAGCCCGACCTCTTCAGCCATCTTCCCCACAAGGTAGTGCTGAATATTTCCCTTAGCCAGGATGGCGATTTTTCTTCCCTTGAGATCCCTGACGCTTTTGACTTGTCCCGACTCGACCAGATCTTTGCGCACGGTGAGAAGCGTAAATCCGTATCCTTCTCGAGTCTGACCCTTGTCCGCCACGATGCGAAAC
>VBLN01000378.1:283-4471 GCA_005878685.1 Deltaproteobacteria bacterium
GAAACGGCGACTGCTGCGCTACGGCATTAAAAAGCCCTGCGCTGGCCGAGCCAACCGAAACCTCTATCTCGCCCGTGATAAGGGCAGGGACCATCTTCGCGGCCGAGGCGAAGCCGGAGATTTCCGTGCGAATTCCCTGCTCTTTGAAAAATCCCTTCTCGACGGCGATGTAAATGGCGACGTTGGAGATGGCCGACAGGTCTCCGAGCTTTACCGTTTCCTGCGTGCGCACCATCGAGGGCGACAGAACGAGCAGCGCAACGGCTAACGTCAGGAGCCAAACTAACTTCGCGCTCGCTATTTTTCTGCTCCGCATAGTTCCCTCCGTGGAGATTGATGTCCCGGCTGCGCTGGAAACTCGACTTCAAGGCTCATGTAATACGCCCATTCAGCCCGTGTCAATGCGGCAGACTCCAGGGCCAGTAACGGCGCGGAGAGTCTGCCCTCAGCGGGAGCCGAGCACGAGCCACGACCACGAATTTATACCCGTTTCCAGGGACAGACTGCGCGCTCAAGCCACTGAAGCATCCAGCTACTGAGGATCCCCAGGATGCCGAAGGCGATGGTGCAGCTAAAAACCTGCTTCACCAGAAGCAACTGGTATGATTCCCAGAGCAGGAATCCGAGACCTGCCTTGGTGGCTTCTAGCTCTGTGATGAAAACCAGGATCAAGGCCATGCCGGCTCCTAGTCTGAGACCGGTGAAGATATTGGGCAGGGCTCCTGGAATCACGACTTTCGTGAAGATCTGGCGCTGGTTGGCGCCGAGGTCTCGCGCCGCCTTGAGCAGTACCGGGTCGATCGCCTTCACTCCGGTGACCGTATTGATAAGGACGAGAAAGAGGACACCGATCAAGATCGTTATGACCTTCGAGGTTTCACCGAGACCGAACCAGAGCATGAAAAGGGGAAAGAGCGCTGACTTCGGGATGGGATAGGTCGCGGCGACGAGCGGATCGACGGCATCTTCGACGGCGCGAAACCATCCGACCAGGAGTCCTAAAACAATCCCGAGGAGCGAGCCGTAGATGAATCCCTGGAGCACTCGATTTAGACTTGCGATGATGGCCCAAGGGAGGCGGCCGTCGATGGTCAAGTCGATCATGGTGCGAAGAACCGAAGCCGGCGCGGGGATAATCAACTGATTCACCTCGTCGAGCCTTACGACGCCCTCCCATATGATGAGGAAGGCGACAGGGGAAATGATCCGTAGTGGCCGGTAGCGTCTCCACATAAGTCCTCCTACGTCAGTCCTTCGGCTTTCAATGAACGGTCCACCTCTTCCCGGATTCGCTCCGAAAGGTATTCGAGCAGTTCGGCCTCGCGGCGACCTGTGATGCTCCGGGGTCTTGGAAGCCGGACCGGCACGATTTCCTTGATCCGGCCGGGCCGAGCCGTAAAAAGCACGACCGTTTCGTCTCCTGCCAGATGCGCACGAGTTCTACTTGGAGCACTTTTCGGGTCTGGGCATCCAGTGAAGCGAGCGGTTCGTCAAAAAGTAAAATGGCGGGATCGTTGGCGAGAGCGCGAGCGAGGGCGACCCTCTGGCGCATCCCGCCGGATAGCTCGTGCGGATAGCGGTGCTCAAAGCCTCTCAGGTGAATCAAGTCGATCAGTTTCTGGGCGTCTGCTTCGCGCTGGGCCTTCGGCACGCTCCTCGCTTCCGGCCCAAAGACAATGTTTTGCAGAACCGTGCGCCAGAGAAAAAGCGCGAATTCCTGAAAGACCATCCCCGTTTGCTTCTGACCGTCCGCAGCTCTGGTCACTTCGAGCGTTCCGCTCCCGGGCTCCTCCAGTCCCGCAACGATCTGGAGAAGGGTCGACTTGCCGCAGCCCGACGGTCCAACGAGGATCAAGAACTCTCCTTGCTCGACGTCTAGACTGATGCCGCCAAGCGCCATCACTTCTTCTTTGGTCCGCTCGATGTGCCAGACCTTGCCGATATCTTTGAGTCGCAAAATGGTCGCCATGATCAAACTCAAACCGTACGCAGACGCTCCGCCGCCCACAAGGCCAAGCGGATATCGCTGACGCAGATGCCGCATCCACTAAGAAAGCGACTTGCCTTATCTGGCCTTAAACCGCAGCCGATGAATCGAGAGAAACTCGCGGACATTTGGTTTCAGCCCGCTATCGAGGCGTTTGCGACTAGCCCAAAATGCGCTAGTCGTTAACGCTTTTTTCCTTCTGATGTCCTTTCGATGGCGGCTTTGCTCCAGCCCAGCCATGAGCCGTGATATCGAGCATCACCCCGTCCGGCCCTTTGTACTTCTCCTCGAAGAAGCTGGTCGTTGCAGCTTCGGAACGGCTCTCACGATACTCCGCGCCGGCTTCTTTCAGTCTACGGCGCGTGTCGTCCGGGTTTTCCACCCAAAAGCCAAAGTGGTGCAAGCCGAAAACGGGACCCAGACCGTCATGCCGGTCCGCGGCTTCTGGAGTTTTGAAGCGGAGCACCGCCATGTTAATTGTCCCGTCACTCAGATATATGCCCTTGGCGATCGGAGAGTCGGTCCGTCCCACTTCGACCATGTCAAAAACACGCTTGTAAAACTCCGCGGTGCCCTCCGGATCTGGAGTGTGCAGCGCTATATGTCGCAACTTGGCCATGATGATCTCCTTTCTTTTCTTCTTGAGCGTTTGCTCGAAGAAGGCTTCTTCAAACAGCCGGCAAGATACCCTAAAACTACTGCGAATTAAGGACGAGCGTCAATCGAGAAAAAGAGGCCTCCCTCCCCTACCTGTGCTTCATCTCGATCCCCCGTTGACCGTGAAAAGCAGGCGTAGTATTCAGCAGTGTCAAATCAAACCCGTGAACGAGCCGGGTAGAAGGACAGAGGCGTGAAGTTATTTTGGGGCACATTGATTTGGGGATTTATCGCTATCTTCCCAGCAGTCCTGAGTCAGAGTTTCGCGGCTGAAAAGGGACCCGAGAAGGTGCGGATCGCCGTCTCATCCAAGTCCCTGGGCTTCTTAGACATCTGGGCCGCGCGCGAGAAAGGTTTTTTCCGGAAGCATGGGCTTGATGCCGAAGTCATCGCCATGCGCCCGCCGCTCGCGATCGCGGCGCTTCAGGCCGGGGAAATCGACTACAGCTTCGGCGCCAGCACCGCGTTGCGAGCAAGCATCTCCGGATTGCCAGTCAAGCTGGTCAGCTTGGGACTCAGATCCACATTTCACACGCTGGTTGCTAAACCGAACATCAAGTCTATACCGGATCTGAAAGGGAAAATTATTGCTGTGACGATTGGCGCCGCCGACGACGTCGTGTGTCGCTACCTGGTGCGGCGGGGCGGGCTAGACCCGCGCACGGACGTTGTCTTTATCTCCATGGCGGGATCCGATACGCGCTATCAGTCGCTTCTGACCGGGAGCATCGACGCCACGGGCCTCTCGCTGCCTCAGTTTGTAATGGCCAAACGGCGAGGCTTCAACGTCCTGGGAACGGCCGTGGATGTTCTTGAGATGGCGACGGTAGGGATCGGAACTTCCACTCGAAAGCTCCAGCAGGAGCGCGAACAGGTGAAGAAGATGATTCGATCCCAACTGGACACGATGAAATGGGTTAGGAATCAAAAGGGCGACGTCGTTCAGTTTCTACGGCTTTTCTTCGAGCTAGACGATGGCGTAGCGGCAGAGTCGTATGAGATTTATTCCCGCCTGATGATAGAGGACGTGAGGGTGCTGCCTCAAGCCGTAAAGACGGTTTTGGAGCAGGAAGGAAAAGCCCAGCTCCCTTTGGATAGGGTAGCGGATACGACGATCGTAGAAGAAGTGTTGCGGGAACGGAGATAGAAGATGAGAGAGGACTCGATGCGAATCATTGATATTGATGGACATGTGCGGGAGGCCGATGATCTTTGGGAGCGTTACTTGGAGCCGAAATTTCGTGCCCGCGCACCGAAGGTTCAGCGGGTTCCGAACGGCCAACTTCTCTTCCTTCTCGAAGGAAACCGCTACCACCGCAGGCCAGAGGAGTCACCGTTCGAAGTCAAGCGCGACCACTCTCCCGCCAATCCGCGCAGGGAGCGCGGCATGGAACCTGCGGCTCGTCTGAAAGACATGGACCTGGAAGGGATCGAGTGCGGCATGCTCTTTCCCTCGGCCGGCCTGTATTTACCGTCGGTCGAAGAAGAGCCTTACGCCGCGGCCCTTTGCCGGGCCTACAATAACTGGCTGTTCGATTATTGCC
>VBLN01000028.1 GCA_005878685.1 Deltaproteobacteria bacterium
TTCGAGTCGTGCACCGGGATATTCATCGATTGACCCAGGACTTTCAGCTGCTCAATGGCCGCCGGCCGGTAGATATCGGCTGGAACCAAGTAAGGGTTTCTCCCGTTCTCGCGCTTTAAGTATAGAGCAAGCTTTGCCAGCGTCGTTGTCTTGCCAGAGCCCTGTAAGCCGACGAGCATGACAACAAGCGGCGGTGTCCCCTTGAGCTCAAGCTCCTGATGTTCTCCGCCCAAAAGGGAGACTGTTTCTTCGCGGACAATTTTTATGAACTGCTGGTCTGGGGTGAGACTGAGCAGGACTTCTTGGCCTAAGGCCTTGGTCTTGACCGATTCCAGGAAGCCTTTGACGACCTTGACGTGAACATCGGCCTCAAGCAGGGCTAGTCGAACTTCGCGCAGCGCCTCTTCAATATTCTTTTCATTTATTTTTTCCTGACCGCTGAGCTTTTTAAAGGTCAGCTCCAATTTGTCAGTTAAGCTTTCGAACATGACCAGGAAGAGGATTAAGTTCTGATATTTTCAGGGAAAAATCAGCCGAAAAGAATCATACGTGATTGCCTTGATTTGTCAAGAAGAGAGGCAAAAATCCCCGGCCCGTAAAATTCTCGGATGGCTTTACCGCTGCGGGCCGGGGATTTGAAGGGGGGAAACTACATCATACCGCCCATGCCTCCGCCTGGCGGCATTGGGGGCATTGCCGGTCTCTCTTCTGGTTTTTCCGCGACCATCGCTTCTGTGGTAAGCATAAGGCCTGCGATGGATGCGGCATTTTGAAGGGCAGTTCGGACCACTTTTGTCGGGTCGATGATGCCGGCTTTCATCAGATCCTCATATTCCTCTGTCGCAGCGTTGAAGCCAAATGAACCTTTGCCTTCTTTTACCTTTTGCAGGGCGATAGCGCCCTCCACGCCTGCATTGATGGCAATTCTTCTAAGCGGCTCTTCCAGCACGCGTTTGATGATGTTGACCCCCCATCTCTCATCGTCATGGACCTTGAGTTTATCCAGCGCAGCGGCAGCCCGGAGAAGCGCCACTCCACCACCCGGAACAATACCTTCTTCGACCGCCGCCCGCGTCGCATGGAGTGCATCCTCAACTCGGGCTTTCTTCTCTTTCATCTCTACCTCGGTCGCCGCGCCGACATTGATGACCGCAACACCTCCTACGAGTTTAGCGAGCCGCTCTTGGAGTTTCTCGCGGTCATAATCTGAGGTGGTCTCTTCGATCTGGGCGCGGATCTGTTTGATTCTTCCCTCAAGATCAGCCTTTTTCCCGGCGCCATCCACGATGGTGGTATTATCTTTATCTATAACAATCCGCTTCGCCCGACCCAAATCCTGAAGCGCGACATTCTCAAGCTTGATGCCAAGTTCCTCGGCAATCAACTTGCCGCCGGTGAGGATCGCGATATCCTCCAGCATCGCCTTTCTGCGGTCGCCAAAACCCGGCGCTTTGACTGCGGCGCAGTGCAGAATGCCCCGGATCTTGTTGACCACGAGGGTCGCGAGCGCCTCCCCCTCGATATCTTCGGCGACGATGAGGAAAGGCCGCCCGGTCTTGGCGATCTGCTCCAGGATCGGCAGGAGATCTTTCATCGTGCTGATCTTTTTCTCGTTCAACAGAATATAGGCATCCTGCAGGACGCACTCCATCCGTTCCGGATCTGTAACAAAGTATGGGGAGAGATAACCCCGGTCGAACTGCATCCCCTCGACCACCTCCAGCGTGGTCTCTAACCCTTTCGCTTCTTCCACGGTGATGACCCCTTCCTTACCGACTTTATTCATCGCCTCAGCGATGACGTCGCCTATGGTTGGATCATTATTCGCCGCAATGGTACCGACCTGGGCAATTTCTTTGGGGTCTTTGGTAGGTTTGGATAAATTTTTGAGCTCGTCGATCACGGCCGCGACTGCCTTGTCAATCCCCCTCTTGAGCGACATCGGGTCGTGGCCTGCAACGACCATTTTGACCCCCTCAGCAAATATCTGCCGGGCTAGGACTGTCGCCGTCGTGGTTCCATCGCCGGCAACGTCCGAGGTCTTGCTCGCGACCTCCTTAACCATCTGGGCTCCCATGTTCTCGAACTTATCTTCTAGCTCGATCTCTTTTGCCACCGTGACACCATCCTTGGTCACGTTGGGTGCGCCAAAGGATTTATCCAGAACCACATTCCGCCCTTTGGGGCCTAAGGTCACCGTTACCGCATCGGCGAGAAGGTTCACTCCTCTAAGAATGGCTTCTCGCGCGTCTTGATTGAATTTTAGAATTTTAGCTGCCATTTTCTTCCTCCTAACTTTCCCGCATCGTGTTATTTCTCGATAATACCGAGGATGTCTTCTTCGCGCACGATCAAGTGCTCTTCGCCGTCGATATTGATTTCCGTTCCTGAATACTTGCCGAAGAGAACTCGATCGTTAACCTTAACATCCAATGGCGTTATCTTCCCATCTTCGTTAGCCTTGCCCTTCCCCACCGCCACGACTTTGCCTTCCTGAGGCTTTTCTTTCGCCGTGTCTGGGATAATAATTCCACCCTTGGTTTTTTCTTCCTCCTCAATCCTTTTTAGAATTACCCGATCTTGCAAAGGCCTAATCTTCACTTCCCTCCTCCTTTCAATACAAGTTTAAGCTGTTGACTTTAAAGGTCTTTATTTGGTTAACTCGCGGCAACACCAGCACCGTTTAACCCTAAGCGCCGTAATTTTAATCACCCAAACTTCTCTGTCAAGGTCTCATTCCAGATTAGTAGCAAGAACCCTCAAACTTTTCGCTTCCCGTCACAAAGCGAGACCAAAAGCCGTTGGCATCACCTTTTTCGCTTTCTTATCTCCTCTTCGAGATACTTCCGAAAAAGAACATCCCACTCGCGGCTCCCGGGGGGCACGGGGCGCGAGAGGGATCGGATTTTTCCCCGCACGACTTCATCCAATTCATCCTCGCGGTTGAAAAACTCATTCAGAACGCTCTTGGTCTCTGCCAGAGCGCGGGCTTCGTTGGGAAAATCAGCCAGATCCTCCTTCCAAAGCCCGTCAATGATCAGATGAGCAAGATGCGAAATCCGGCTGTCCGAGAGTCGGCTCACAAAATGAATCCTCTTTTCTGGGCCAGTCTTTGCTTTGTGAGGAGAAACAACCTGTGTTGATCCATCTCCCTTGCCTGTCCGGCGTGGGAGGCCAGTATCTGACGCGCTTCCTCCTCGATGAGTTCTTCCTCGCGAAAGTTTCTGTTTAGAACATTCTTTATTTTAGCGCGCACGTCGCTTTCGCTGGTTTTAAGGACGATGAGCTGTTTGGCTCCGTAGGCCTTAAGAAGGTCGTCTGTCAATCTATCAATCTGATCCGCCTTTATCTTCATTGCTGTGGAAAAGCTTGTGGATAAAGTCTGGAAGACCCTGTGACCAGAATTGGCACAAGTCGTCAGGGTCTCTTATCCTTCCTATCGATCTCACAGTCTCAAGTCAACCGCAGAAAGAGACTCGAAGAACTCTATTCCACGTCATCCGGACATTGAAAAGTCCTTGTGCGAACAACGTTTTTTTGAGAAAATGCATTTATCATCCTTGGTCCGAAAAAACCCGTATCAGAGACACGAACAATTTTTATCCACAGGCGAGGAATCGATTCCAGCCGTGCCCTTGACCCCAGGTGTGGAATAAGCAGATGAAGCTGTTCAAACCGGCGCCTCTGAGGAAAGGCGAAAAAATTGGCATTGTGGCTCCTGCCGGATCTGTTGATGAGGGACAGCTCAATACAGGAGTCAACGCCGTCCTTGAAGCAGGGTTTCAAGTTGAGTTGGCACCGGGAATACTGGGACGGATAGGGTATCTGGCTGGAGAGAAGGAGCAGAGGGCCAAAGCCTTGGAGGATTTTTTTCACCGTCCCGATATCCGCGCTATTTTCTGCGCACGAGGAGGATTTGGCTCTGTCCAATTACTTCCTTTTCTCGATGCAGAGGCGATTCGGCGGCGTCCGAAGATCTTCGTCGGGTACAGCGATGTCAGCATTCTTCTCAACTGGCTTCTTCAACAATGTAGCATGGTCACTTTTCACAGTCCGATGGTTGCCAATGAGCTCGCCCAAGGACTAGAAGGGCGCAACAAAGATTTTTTTTGGGGTACTCTTCTGGGCGAGAAAAGGCAATGGCAAATCCAACTGGGGGCAATTATTCGGCCCGGAGTCGTGCAAGCCCCAATGATCGGAGGGTGTCTCTCCACTATTGTGACGACCCTTGCCACTCCCTTCGAAATTGAGACCGCTGATAAGATTCTCTTTCTTGAAGATATTGGAGAGAAGCCTTACAGGATAGAGCGGATGCTGACGCATCTGCAGATGGCAGGCAAGTTCAAAGGAATCGCCGGTCTAGTATTCGGCAGCTTTACCGATTGCGAAGGGCAAGAAGAACGAGGACTCGTGGAGATTATCCGAGAACTCTTCCGCGACGCTCCCTATCCTGTCGTAGAGGGCCTCGCGGCTGGGCATGGGAAAGAGAACATTCTCCTCCCCTTCGGCGTTCAAATGGCATTGGATGGCACCGCGGGAGTTCTTTCCTTGCTAGAGTCGCCTTTAGCATAGTCGCAAGATGAGTAGGTCATGACTTTTCGACCCGTGGAGGACGCTTTCCAAGAGGCAATTGCGAACGGGTCTTTCCCCGGCGCGGTGGTGCTGGCCGGCATGGGCGAGGAAGTGGTTTTCGAGCGCGCCTTCGGATTTCGTTCCCTAGTCCCGGAAAAAAGCCTCATGCAGCCGGACACGATTTTTGATCTGGCCTCTCTGACGAAGCCCTTGGCGACCGCTACGGCCATCATGCTTCTAGTGCGAGAAAAGAGGATCCGGCTGGATGACCGGGTCACGCGTTTTTTTCCCAATTTCGCAGTCTTCGGCAAAACGCACGTGACCTTCCGCCATCTTTTAGCCCATTGCTCCGGTCTTCCGGGCTGGAAGCCCTATTACGAGCAAATCATCAGGGAAGAAAAGGGAGGAAAGATCAATTTCCTTGCCAGCCGAGCGGCCAAAAGCTACGTCTTTCAGGAAATCCACAGGGAGAAACCTTTGGGCCCTGCGGGCACTCAGAGTCTCTATAGCGATCTTGGTTTTATGTTCCTAGGCCAAGTGGTAGAGGAGATTACCGGTTTAACTTTAGATCGCTACTGTCAAGATAGGATCTTTAAGACGGCGGGGCTTCATTCCACTTCATTTGTCGACCTCACACATCTCAGGACACGACGCTTGCAGCCGGTCCAAGAGATGATCGCCCCGACAGAGAATTGTCCCTGGCGTAAGAGAATCCTCTGCGGTGAGGTTCATGATGACAATGCCTATGCCATGGGCGGGGTCGCTGGACATGCCGGTCTCTTCTCCTCTGCGCGAGATATCCACCAGCTCTTGACCCGTCTTAGTCGCTGCCTGCGCGGCGGCGACCCCTTTCTGCCTGTATCTCTGGTCCAAGAGTTTCTGACCCGCGATGATACTGTGCAAGAATCTACCTACGCTCTCGGCTGGGATACTCCCGCGTCAAAAAACTCTTCCAGTGGAAGCCACTTTCCCCCGCATTCCGTGGGTCACCTGGGATTTACTGGCACCTCAATCTGGTGGGATTTGGAGAAGGACTGCCATATTATTCTTCTAACTAACAGAATCCACCCTTCCCGGAGCAACGATAAGATTCGAGAGTTTCGCCCCCATATTCACGACCTCATCATGAAAGCCCTTCTTCAATGAATGATCTTCCCGGGCGTGGAGGCCACGTTCACCTTGTCGCGATCTGCGGGGTAGGGATGGCCCCGCTCGCAGGCCTGCTTCACTCCAGAGGTTATCGGGTGACAGGCTCAGACGAAAACGTCTATCCGCCGATGAGTAGCTATCTCGCGGGGCTTGGAATCCACCCACTCTCCGGCTACCGCGAGGAAAATCTTGCCGAACGTCCTGACCTTGCGATCATCGGCAATGCAGTCTCAGGTAACAATCCTGAAGTTCAAGCCATCCTGCGCCTGGGAATTCCCTATCTCTCATTTCCCCAAGCCCTTGGAAAGTTCCTCATCGGCTCCAAGAGATCCATCGTGATCGCCGGAACTCACGGGAAAACGACCACGACAGCACTCATGGCGTGGGTCTTGACCAAGGCGGGTCTGGATCCAAGTTTCTTTGTCGGCGGCATTCCGATCAATTTCAGCGGCGGCTTCAGAGACGGAGCGGGCCCCTGGGCGGTCCTTGAAGGAGACGAATATGACAGCGCCTTTTTTGACAAGGGGCCCAAGTTTCTTCATTACAAACCCGAAAAAGTCATCTTGACCAGCCTGGAATTTGACCACGCAGACATTTACCGCGACTTGGAACATCTGAAAAGCGCCTTTCTTCGCCTCGTAGAACTGATTCCGCCCACAGGCACGCTATTAGTCTGTAACGAGTATGAAGCGGTGAAGGAGATTTCTAAGGCGGCCCGTTGTCCTGTGACTTTCTACGGAAAAGGGGAACCGAAGGGCTGGGAGGCGAAAAATCTGCGTGCGCATGAGAGCAGGAGCTGGTTCGAGCCACTACAGCAGGGAGCCTCCGACGGAGTAACGGAGATTCCAATGATGGGACAGCATAACGTAAGCAACGCCTTGGCGGTTCATGCCATGGCTCGGGAATTGGGAATCGATCGACAAGTGTTGCGCCAAGCATTCAAAGGCTTCTCCGGAGTCAAGCGAAGACAGGAAATAAAGGGCACCATTGGCAATATAACAGTCATCGACGACTTTGCTCACCATCCTACAGCGGTAAACGGAACCATCGAAGCGATAAGATCTGCCTACCCCGGGCGCAGGCTCTGGGCCATCTTTGAACCCAGAAGTCACACCAGCCGAAGGCAGGTTTTCGAGCATGAATTCGCGGCAACTCTGGCTGGTGCGGATCGAGTCGTGTTGGCCGGGCTCTACCGACCCGACAAAATACCTCCAACGGACCGGCTCTCACCTGAGAAGGTCGTAAGTGAAATCAACCGATCCTGCCGCGACGGGCGCGCCGTGTTCATCGAGAGGGCGGAGGACATTCCCCCCTACGTGGCTCGAGAAGCCAAAACCGGTGATATCATCGTGGTCATGTCTAATGGCGGCTTCGATGGAGTACAGGAAAAGATCTTGCAGGCGTTAGCGGGATAGATAGAGTCTCGCGCATTCTTCGCTACAAAAATAGTGCCCGCCGCGAACTATCGCGTCGGCTTTTGGCAAATAACTTTGGCATTGCGGGTCCAAGATCATCTCCTCCGCCTCTTTCCCTTGAACATGGGAGTGACGATTCCGCTGCTGTCTGCTCCGGATACGAAACAGGTTCAGCAAACGGAAAAAGAAATAGGCGAGGACAAGAAAAACTAAAAGGCGGAAAACCACAGAGCGCCTTTCTGGGCTGTTTTCGACTGGCCCAGGGAAGGACTATAACCGCAAAAGGCTCACCCTCTTGTTATCTTTGAGGCCCACAAGAAGCTCTGAAATGGTCGCACCTAGGATCGGATGAATCACCTGCGGGGCTATCTCGCTCAGAGGGACGAGAACAAACTTGCGCTTGTGCATCTCTGGATGGGGAATCTCAAGGTTCTTCTTCTCCAACTTCACACTATCATAGAGCAGAATATCCAGATCGATAATGCGTGCCCCCCACCGCTTGCGCACCTTTTTTCGTCCCATTGCCCGCTCGATATTCTTGCATTTCTGGAGCAGAAGATCGGGCTTCAAGTCCGTTTCTATCTCGACAACCCCGTTCACATACCATTCCTTAGATTCGCCTAAGGGCTCACTCTCGTAGATCGAAGACTCTTTAATGATTCTGGTCTTAGGAATCCTCCCAATTCGGGTGAGCGCCTCTAGATAGTTCTCCTTTTTGTTTCCCAGATTGGAGCCGATTCCTATGTAGACCTGATGCGGCACGGTCCTTTGCGGATGAATCCCGAGGTGCGTGCTAAAACCTTACCTGCCGGATTCTTTCCGTAACCTCCCTTAGGCGTTCTTTCGCGACGCAGATAGTGAAACGAACATACCCCTCTCCAACCTCACCGAAACCATTTCCTGGGGTCGTGACGACTCCCACCTCATCGAGCAGCTTGGCGGTAAATTGGGCAGACGTTAAGCCTTTGGGGGCGGAAACCCAGACGTAGAAGGTCGCCCGCGGCTTTTCACACTCAAGGCCGGCCGCTCGAAGCCCCGACACGAGAATGTCTCTTCTTTCCTGATAGACTCTCCTGGAAGGCTCTACGATCTCGTCGCCGAGATGAAGCGCTTCAATGGCCGCTTCCTGAACCGCCTGAAAAATGCCGGAATCTACGTTGGATTTGACCTGGGCTAACCCACTCACCAGATCCTTGTTTCCAACGGCCATGCCGACGCGCCAGCCGGTCATATTGAAGGTCTTAGAAAGGGAATGGAATTCGATCCCGACCTCTTGGGCGCCCTCGAGCTCAAGGAAACTCGCTGGACGGTAGCCGTCAAAACCCATTTCCGTGTAGGCCGCATCATGGCAAACAATGATGTTGTAGCGATGGGCAAATTCCACCACCCGGGCAAAAAAATCCTTTTCGGCTACTGCGGCAGTCGGGTTGTTGGGATAATTGATCCAGAGCATCTTCGCCTGGCGGGCTACCCCCGCAGGAACTGCATCGAGATCGGGGAGGAAATGGTTCTGCTTGACGAGGGGAAGAAAATAGTTTTTCCCCCCGCAAAATGAGGTTCCGATGTGGTAAACAGGATAGCATGGGCTGGCTACCAAAACGATGTCGCCAGGATCCACAAAGGCTATCGCCATGTTCGCAATGCCCTCTTTGGAACCGATAAGAGAGACCACCTCCCTTTCGGGATCGAGCTTGACGCCAAAACGCTTCTGATACCATATAGCGACCGCCTCACGATACTGCAGAAGACCAGCACTGCTGGGGTAGCGATGGTTGACCGGCTTGCTAGCCCCTTCCATGAGTTTTTCCACGATCTTAGGAGGTGTTGGGATGTCTGGATCGCCGACGCCCAGATCGATCAGATCGACCCCACGGGCCAAGGCCTCCTTCTTCTTACGATCGATTTCAGTAAACAGATAGGTCGGTAACTCTTTGATTCTTTTAGCTTTTTCTATAGTGATGGCCAATAGCTTAAAACCCCTTCAGAATCAAAATCGCACATTTCTACCTGTTTTTTGCCTTTTTGACAACTACTTTTATTGCCCGTACTCCTTAGCGATCTAATCTAAGACGAACATTCTTGTAGACGGTACAATCTCACCGAGAGCAAGAGGGGACTAACTAACAGATCCGAGGCCTAGAGAAATCGTCTCAGCCAACAACGGCAGTAATAACGCAAGCGAAAGAGTTACCCGGATACCATTGTCTTCGATGGGTGACGTTCAGGGGTAGAAGAAGAAGCGGGAGGCATTACGTGATCTTCTCCCGGCCTCGTCCTTATACCGGCCTTTCGCCAATACGACATAGGGTCCACTTTAGGTATTATTAATTTCAATATTCACATTTGACATCTGTACGCTACCTGTCTTATTGCTTTACCCCGCCATAGGTGATAGAGGGATGCCCCAGGAATCTTAAGAGGAAGGAGACCCGAAATGAGAACAATGTTCCGTCTATTTCTTTTATTCCTGACGCCAGTCATTCTTTCTCCTTGGGACACTGCAAAGGCTTGGGAACCCACGAAGCCTATTGAGTTTGTCATTCCAGCTGGCACCGGCGGCGGCGCTGACCAGATGGCTCGGCTGATCTCCGGCATTGCCGAGAAGCATAAGCTTTCTCCGCGGCCCATTATCGCGGTCAATAAATCCGGGGGTGCCGGGGCAGAAGGTTTTCTCTATGTGAAGGAAAAGAAGGGAGACGCTCATACAATCATCATCACGCTCTCCAACCTCTTCACCACTCCCCTCCACACGGGTATCCCTTTCAACTGGAAGGATCTGACGCCCGTGGCCCGGATGGCGTTGGACCAATTTATCTTGTGGGTCAATGCCGAGACTCCCTACAAAACTGCCAAAGAGTACATTGCCGCAGTCAAGGAGCGATCGGGCGGAGACAACCGGATGAAGATGGGTGGGACAGGCTCGGCCCAGGAGGATCAGATCATCACGATCCAGCTTGAGCAGGCCCTGGGAGTCAAGTTTACTTACGTTCCGTTTAAAGGCGGCGGCGAGGTCTGTGTAAACTTGGTCGGCAAACATATTGATTCCACGGTCAACAACCCCATTGAATGCGTCAGTCACTGGAAGGCGGGGCGAGTTAGACCGCTTGCAGTATTCGACACCGCGCGCATTTCGGAGTCTGACTGGAAGCAGATCCCAACGATCAAGGAGTCGCTAGGTGCGGATATTCACTACCAGATGTTGCGCGGAATCTTCGGCGCTCCTGATATGGCCAAGGATGTGGTCGAGTGGTACGTTGGCTTCCTGAAGAAGGTCTACGACACCCCTGATTTCAAGAAGTACCTATCCGACGGAGCCCTCAAGCCAGAGTTTACAACCGGGGCCGAGTACGTCAAATGGCTCGACGGGGCGGAGCAACTCCATAAGGACCGCCGCAGATCTCGTCACCGCTTCGGTTTTGATGCTGTTGGGCGGCGTCGTTCTCCTCGACTCCCTCCGCCTCGGTATCGGGTGGGGCACCGACGGCCCAAAGAGCGGATTCTTCCCGTTCTGGCTGGCGCTGATCATGATCGTGAGCTGCGGCATCATCATGCTGCAGACCCTCTGGCGATCATCCCAGGAGTCGTTTGTCACGCGTGAACAATTCGGTCCGGTGCTCAAAGTGTTTTGGCCCGCCGCCGCCATGTTGGTTCTCACTCACTTCGTCGGCCTCTATGTCGCCTCGGCACTTTATATCGGCTTTTACATGAGATGGGTCGGACGCCACTCTTGGCTCGCGGTCGTCGGACTCTCGGTTGCGATACCTGTCAGCTGTTTCCTCATCTTTGAATTGTGGTTCCTGGTGCCGATGCCGAAGGGACCACTGGAGACCTGGCTGGGCTACTGATGGGGCTGGAAAATATTTTTCTCGGGTTTCAGCAGGCGCTGGCCCATCAGAATCTACTTTACGCCGTTCTCGGGATTACTCTGGGGACGATCATCGGCGTGCTGCCTGGTCTGGGCGGCGCCAACGGCGTCGCGCTTCTGTTACCCCTTACCTTCAGGATGCCTCCGACCTCGGCAATCATTTTACTGACCTCGCTGTATTGGGGCGCGCTCTTCGGTGGCGCTATCACCTCGGTGCTGTTCAACATCCCAGGCGAGCCCTGGTCGGTGGCGACGACCTTCGACGGTTATCCGCTGGCTCGGCAGGGTAAGGGCGGTCAGGCACTGACCGCCGCGTTCACTTCATCATTCGTCGGGGCTCTCTTCGCAACTGTGCTCATCACTCTGTTTGCTCCCCTGCTCGCGGACGTGGCGCTCCGATTCGGTCCACCCGAGATCTTCTCGATCCAGTTCCTCACCTTCTCGGCTTTTGTCGGTCTCGGCGGAGGCAACCCCCTGAAGTCGCTGGTCTCGGTTACCATCGGCTTTATCCTGGCTGCTGTCGGTTTTGACATTGTGACGGGCCAGCTGCGCATGACCTTCGGGATCACCCAGCTGATGCAGGGTTTTGATTTCATTATCGCCGTCATCGGCCTCTTTGGGATCGGTGAGATTTTTCTTTCTGTCGAGGAGGGGCTGAGTTTCAGGGGCGTCAACATCAAGCTGAATCTCCACGTCGTTCTGGACACATGGAAGACTCTGCCGCGTTACTGGCGCACTTTCGTGCGGAGCTGCTTCATAGGTTTTTGGATGGGATTCAAACCAGGCGGCGCGACGCCCGCCTCGTTCATGAGCTACTCGTTCGCCAAGCGATTTTCCAAAAACCCTGACCGATTCGGGAAGGGTGAGTTAGAAGGAGTGATAGCCCCTGAGACCGCCGCTCACGCCGCAGGCGTCGCGGCGATGCTGCCGATGATGACGCTCGGCATCCCTGGCTCTCCGACGGCGGCCGTGATGCTCGGTGGGCTGATCATCTGGGGTCTC
>VBLN01000382.1:0-6671 GCA_005878685.1 Deltaproteobacteria bacterium
TAGTCTAACCCATTGCCAAATTTCAAGCATTGGACTTATCCCCTTTTTCCTCTCGCTAGTGGATTTGTCAACCTGCCCTTCTCCCTTTCGCTCCCTCTTTACATCGAAGCGTTGGAAGGTTAAAGTGACTGCGATCAACTGAGTGGTGACTAGGGTTCCGGTAGTTTACAGCTGCGCCTGGACCGAGCGTCACAGAAAGCCGGCAAGCAGCCGGCCTGCACCCGAGGGACAAAAACCCAGAGGCGGAGAGGTTGAAATATCTCTTTGTCTTTGGAGGAACGATGACCTTCACCGCCCTCGGGCTCATCGTCACTGCCGCCTTTATCCACGCCACTTGGAATTTGCTGGCAAAGCAAGCATCAGGCGGCCCCGCGTTCGTTTGGTTGTATTCCCTGGCCGCGTTCATCCTTTACGCTCCAGTCATCGTCGTCCTCGTCTTCCTCGATCCGCCCGAATACGGCCTCGGCGGCTGGATTTTCATTGGTGCGAGCGGCATCCTCCATCTCTGCTACTCGGTCGCGTTGCAGCGCGGCTATCAAGTCGCCGATCTTTCGGTCGTGTACCCGCTCGCTCGAGGAACAGGTCCCTTGATCTCGAGTCTCGGCGCGATGCTTCTTTTCGGTGAGCGTCCGACGCTTTGCGGAGTGATCGGCATCGGCCTGATAGTCTTGGGTATTCTTCTCGTGTCAGGCGGATCTGGCGCGCTTCTTTCCCGCGATTCACATGGACTCAATGGGATTGCTTTCGGAATGCTCACGGGGCTGTTCATAGCAAGCTACACCCTCAACGACGCTTACGCTGTCAAGTACTTGCTGGTTTCTCCAATCCTGCTTGACTACTTCGGCAACTCGGTGAGACTCGCCTTTCTCACTCCTGCCGTCCTGTTAAGTCCGCACAGGTTGCGAAAAGAGTCGCGGTTGAACCTCCGCCTGGGACTCGCCGTGGGTGCGCTCGTCCCCCTGTCCTACATTCTAGCGCTCTTCGCCATGCGCCTTTCACCCGTGAGCTACGTGGCGCCTGCGCGCGAGTTATCCATGCTTGTTGGCTCGTTTCTTGGCGCGCGAGTGCTCGACGAGGGCAACATTGGACAACGGCTCATCGGAGCGGCGCTCATGGTGGTCGGAATAGTCGCACTGGCCGTTGGCTGACGGCCGCCGTCCGCCGCAGACTACGACGGATCCATAAAGCAAAATGGCAGCAAGACGGACGAGTCGGATAGGATTTGACAACCGCCCGCTTTAGGTGGGAAATTTCCCGGGAGGACCCCTCATGTAAAGGAGGCATTGGCGGCGGCTTTCCTGCTGCTGCCTACGACGATTATGGCAGAAGATCTCATCCGGATAGGGACGTTCAACAAGGACGCGGTCATTATCGCGGCGGAACAACGAGGCTTGCTCAAGGCGGAGAACATTCGAGTCGAGATGAATCTTGTCACCGACTCCCCAACTCTGTTACGCAATCTCATCGGCGGCAGCTACGACCTCATCCTCAACAATGCAGACAACGTTATTGCCTGGGCCGAAGGACAAGGAGCGGACCCGAAGCCCAACGACTTTGTCATCTTTCTCGGCGGCAGCCAGGGACTACGACAGAAGCTGGTCGTGCTCTCGGGCATCAACGACTTCAAGGATCTCAAAGGCAAGGTCCTGGCCGTCGATGCCCCGACTACGGGATTCGCGATCGTCGGGATCTATATTCTCAAGAAGCACGGCCTGGAGCTGAACCGAGATTACACGTTCAAGGAATTCGGCAACACGATGAAACGGGCGGAAGCGATGAGCCGGGGCGAGGCGTCGGGAGCCATGATGAACCTGCCGGACGACGAGATTCAGAAGCGGGGCTTCAAGACCCTGGCCCGCGCCGAGGACTACGTTACGCATTACGCCAGCGGACTCGGCGCGACCCGGCGCGAATGGGCCAATGCCAATGAAGAGCTATTGGTGCGCTTCATCCGGGCAATGGTGCGCGCGACCGATTGGGTCATGGATGCGAAGAACAAAGAAGAGGTCATCAAGCTCCTGCTGCCGGGGACAAAGAATTCCCGGGTCAGGGCCGAGGAGATGTACGAAGAGAGCGTGAGTTCCAGATTCGGCTTCACGCCACGGAGCCGGATCGACTGGGAAGGGATACGCGCGGTCCTGGAACTGCGCGAGACCGCGGGGTTGATGAAGCCGCCGCTCCCCAACCCGGAAAAGTATGTGGATGAGCGCTTCTACAAGAAGGCACTCGCAACTTTGGATCGCTAATCGAGCGGTGGCGCCATAAAGGTCGCAGTTATCCCAAGAGGAGCTGACACAGAGGTCTAATATCTTTTAAGGTCTCCAGACGTTCCACATATTCGAGGATACGCTCAGTGGATTTGTCGTCGATAGCCTGACGCGCGCACTCTGAAAACTTTCCTCTCAGCTCCTGCGGCGACAGAGGAACTTCCGGGCTGCCTTTCGCAAATTCAACTTGACGCGAAAAGCTCCTGCCGTCCTTCAAGCGGATCAGAACCCGGCATGGCCTGCTCCCTTCGTTGCTTTGCTTGAGAGACCGATCAAGCCTCATGTTGACCCTTTCCGCCAGCTCAAGGACACGGGGATCGCGAACTGCGGCGTCGGTAAACGCATCGAGCCCGACTCGGCCATCGACTAGGGCCCGGGACAATATATAGCCCATGCTAAATTTGCCCTGCAGGCCGGTCTGCGGGATCTTGAAAACAATCCTGTTGTAAGTGTGCTCGGAAACATCGACGTCCACAGCTTCCACCTCTTCTGGAGTAACGTGATGCTTTTCCCGGATGTCGAGTGCGGCGTCAATTGCGGCATGAGTCAGGCCGCCGCAGGGATAGGCCTTGATCCTGATACCATTCTTCACCAATTCATAAGACTGTCCCAATTGTTCCAGGGGCCCATTCCCCGCCGGCGCCGAGCGGTAATACATGTCATAGAAACCATTGCCCGCTTCGAGCGCTCGCGCGTTTGCGGTGTAGCCGGACTGAGCGAGCTTCGCCGCCAGAACTCCGTTTTTCGCCGCCAAGCCAACATGCAACGGCTTGGTCATGGTGCCAAAGTTACTTACCACCCCACTCGCCATCGACGCCGTTATGCCGAGCGCCATTTCGATTTCGGAAGAATTGAGACGCAGCAGCTTCGCGCAGGCGGCGCTCGCGCCGAAAGAGCCTAAAGTTCCGGGAGCGTGCCATCCATCTTGACTCGAATCGCGCAGCGAGAGAGCCAGCTTCGCCGTGACCTCGAAGCCGGACACGTAAGCCTCCAGAAGTTGACGGCCGCAGGCTCCCAGCGACTCTCCGAAAGCCAGAACTGCCGGAACGATTGGCGCCGTGGGCTGGCCCATCAGCGTAAAGCTATGATCATAGTCCAGCGCATGAGCCGCGGTCCCATTGGCAAAAGCAGCGCTCAGAGCCGAAGATTTAAATCCCTGACCGAAGACGGTTGCGTCGCCGCTGGCGTTTTCCTGGCGCGCTATCTGGGCGCAGATTTTGGCGCTTGCCTCCTTGCTCCCTGCGAGCGCGACTCCCAAGCAGTCAAGGAATGCGGTCTTTCCCACTTCCACCGCCTTCGAAGGGATCTCCTCATATCGGGTTTCTACGACGAACCGGGCAATTCTCGCGGTCACACTCATAGCTGCACCATGACTATTTCTTCAGAATCTTCTTCATCTTTACAACGTCGTCCACCCGACAGGCGATCATGAAAATGCTAGCGGTATTTCTCGGACGACGCACAGAGCGCGTCGACGACGGCCGCAACCGTAGGAGGTGGATCGGTCCGATCTTTGAAGGGTGCGAGTCGCTCACAGATATCCGCGGCCGCATTGTGAAAGCCCGACGGGAGTCCTGCGGCTTCGAAGGTTGCGGCGATCTCTCTCAGCTCTCCAACATATCGCCATGCCTTGGGCGTTGCCATCGTCGCCGCGCGAATGCTCCGGCGCGCGAGGTCGGGCTGAGAGAGCGCCCACTCGTCAAGCAGAGCCTTATCGACCCCCTCATGCGCGGCGAGTGCGCGGATGGCCAAAATCAGCGCATCCGTGCATTTGGTCCAGGCGGCGTACGCGACCTTGAGAGCGGATGCGGAACCCGACGTCCCGCCGATGGCCCTGGCATCGAGCATGCTTCCGGAAAATAAGTTCGCAACCTCTTGAGCACGGGCGCCTGAGAGATAAAGGCGGGTTGTTCCGGCTCCCTTTATCGGCGGCCCAATGATGCCGCCGTCTACGAAGCTCGCCCCGGCTTTAGTCACGATCTCACCGATTCGCTCTGCCGTCGCTCGAGAAATCGCGTTCGCGTCAAGATAAATGCCGCTGAAGTTCTGCTCCGCCACGCTCCGGGCGAGGTCCAAAGCGGCATGCGGTGGGCAGACAGAAAAAACGACATCGCTCGCCCGGACCGCATCGGTTAGAGTCTCCACATCGCTCAGGCCGGCCTGACGAGCGCGATCGTGCGTCGCCTTGCTACGTTGAGACGACGCCCAAACCACGCGCGCACCGCTCGTAGCAGCGGCGGCTCCGATGGTCGCACCCATATTACCTGGATGCAGCAGCGCAACTGTCTTGACCTTCATCATCCGTTCCTCCTAAAGCATGATTCGTCTTCAGCGGCAATTTTTTCTCGCCCGCCTTGCGCATCACGCTACAGCCGCAAGGTATTAGAGAGCCATGCCGGGAGTCAAGAAGAGTCGGTATCGCATCCCTGGGACGCTAGAGACTTGTCTTGACGCGTGCCATAGACTCGTCCTATGTTACTCCACGACAACCTGTTGAATCGACTGAATCAATTTCCAACTCAAAGAATGGCGCGACCGATCAGTCGCTAGGAAGGAGTTGAGCCATGATTCGAGTCATCGATGCCGACCGGCATATCCTAGAGCCATCGGACCTATACCAGAACTATTTGCCCGAGAAGTTTCGCGGCCGCGTACGTCTCGAAGGGCCCAACCAGACGGTCCGTTACGTGGATGGAAAACCGGTGTCGGATTCAGACCGTCGGCCGAAGCGGGACATGCAAGACTTCGGCTATATCTTTGCCGGGTCGAAACGCTGGCGCGAATGCTTCGCCGACGCTCTCGCGAACAAGTTCGACCCCGCTTCGAACGTGCGCGATATGGACCGCGAGGGTATCGACGTGAGCGTCCTCTTCCCAACCATCGGCCTCTATATTATGTGGCGGGACGATATGGATCCGGAGCTCAGCGCCGCCATCTGCCGCGCCTACAACACCTGGCTGGCGGAATATTGCGACTATGATCGCAAGCGGCTTTACGGCGTGATGCTCATTCCGCTGCAGGATCCAGCCCGTGCGGTGGAAGAACTCAAATACGCGAGACAGAAATTGGGCCTGGTCGGCATTTTCTGGCGGCCCAACAAGTTCTGCGGCCGCACGTTCGCCAGCCCTGACTATGATCCGGTTTACGAGGCAGCTTCAGACCTGGGTGTCACTGTGTGCGTGCATGAAGGCGCCCGCACCGTGCTGCCTCAAGCCGGCTCGGACCGCTACAGCGAATTCGGCCGCCATATCGCTTGCCACCCGCTGGAACAGATGCTCGCCTGTCTCAACTTCTGCGCCGATGGGGTGCTCGAGAGATTTCCCAAACTCAAAGTTGCCCACCTCGAATCCGGCTGCGGCTGGGTGCCGTTCTGGCTGGAGCGCATGGATGAGCATTGGGAGCACGAATCGCACGGCTCCGCCAAAATCACCAAAGAAAAACCCAGCTATTACTTCAAGCGCCAGTGCTGGGTGAGCTGCGAGGCCGGTGAAGAGCTGGCGCCCGTGTTCGTCGAGCACGTCGGCGACGATTACTTGATGATCGCCACCGATTACCCGCACAGCGACGCCATCGACAAATTCCCGGACAAGACCGTGGGAGCGATCAGCAGCAATAATAAAATTTCCGCCGAATCCCGCCGCAAAATTCTCTGGGATAATCCCGCCAAGACATTTGGGTTGGGAGCTTAGAGATGGCTAGATTCCGTGTCGTTTACTGCGGCAGCAACGAGGTTCCCGTCAATCTGATCAAGCCGATCCTCGACGAGATCGACGCGGAGCTGGTGATCGCGCGGCCGAAGACAGACGAGGAGGTGGCAGAAGCGGGTCGTGATGCGGACGCGATGATCCTGCATGGCGCGGCCCCCTTCACTCGCGAGATTATCTCGCAGCTCCGGCGCTGCAAGGTCGTCTGCCGGACCGGCGTTGGCGTCGATCGAATGGATCTCCAGGCCGCGGCGGAGCGCGGCATCGCCGTCTGCAACGCGGCGGGTTGCAACGCGATCGAAGTTGCGGAGCAGACCATCGGCCTGCTGATCGCCGTCGCGAGAAAACTCGTGCGCATGAACCAGTACGTGCGCGAGGGCCGCTGGCGGCGCCATACAACCGAGCTGCACGCCTATCGCGGCCGCGTCTACCGCATCGCGGGACGAACGATGGGCATCGTCGGGCTCGGCCACGTCGGTCGCCAAGTCGCTCCGCGCGCGCAAGGACTGAAGCTCAACGTCCAGGCCGTGGATCCCTATCTCGATCCGAAGATCGCACGGGAACTCGGCGTGAAGCTCGTCTCTCTGGACGAGCTTGTCAAAACCTCCGACTTCATCAGCCTGCACGCCCCGCTGACGAATGAGACCCGCAAGATGTTCGGCGCCGCACAGTTCAAAGCGATGAAGAACACGGCTTATCT
>VBLN01000382.1:6717-8915 GCA_005878685.1 Deltaproteobacteria bacterium
CGACGTCATCGACCCGGAGCCGCTGCCCAGCGATCACAAGGTCCTCACTCTTCCCAACATCATCGTCACCTGCTACACGGCCGCCAACTCGGACGAGTCTTACCGCGACTGCCAAACCCATGCGGCGCAGGAGGTCGCGCGCGTCCTCATCGGCCAACCACCCACCACAGAAGTCAAAGACCCGTGGCTATTGGCCGAAGCGCACGACCAGGGGTTTGGGGGAGTATGAAGGTGACGGGACAGCTTAGCTCTCGTGTGTCTTTGCCATAGCGCGCGCCCATCTGACAAAACCTGAACAATTTGCGGAGAAAAGCGGAAAGAGCTTTGCTTGCGGGGAGTTCGAAGTCGCAATAGAATAGCCGAAACCGTAAACTCCTCTATCATATGTATGGTGGGATTATCTTAGGTGCCTGAGATCAGTCGGTTCTTGAGGATTGTCATCGCTATGTTTTACCGCGAGCATGGGCCGCCACACTTCCACGCGTTTTACGGCGGCTATCGCATTACGGTTGAGATCGAAAGTGGTGGAGTGACCGGTACATTTCCCAGGCGCGCGCTGGCACACGTGCAGGAATGGAGAGAGCTTCACAAATCCGAGCTCTTAGAGGATTGGCGGCTTGCAAGTGACCGAAAGCCGATGAATAAAATACCTCCGTTGGAGTAGATTATGAACTATGAACTTGTCGATGCGAAGTACGTTAAGGACTTTGTTGTTTGGGTGCAGTTTGATGACGGTGTCCAAGGAGAAATCGATCTTAAACCTGAACTTTACGGACCCGTGTTTGAACCCTTATTAGATCCAAGTCAATTTCGGAAGTTCTCAATTCATCCTGAGTTTCACACCCTGGTTTGGGAGAGTGGCGCTGATATTGCCCCAGAGTTTCTTCACGAAAAGGCGCAAAGCTGCGGCGGGATAGAAGAGAATCGTCGGTTCTAAGATAGCGGCCAACCACCCACCACAGAAGTCAAAGACCCGTGGCTGCTTGCCGAGTCCCAGGACCAGGGATTCGGGGGAATATGAAGGTGACGCGGTAGAGCACCGATGCAGACCTTGTAGAAGTTTGGCCCTGCAACAGTTACCCTTTCATGAGATTTTTCAGCCGTACTCCGGTTAGGACTTTTCTCGTCTACCCTCTCGTTACACTGATCTGGGAATTGACCACCCACGCCGGCAGGATCGAGATAAATCTCTGGTTCTTGCCGCTAATGGTCTGGGGCTTCTTACAGTATCGCTTGTGCGGTAAGTATCGCATGACGCGCGGTGGCGGCGGTCCTGGCCCGGAAATCCCACCTGAGAGATTGGTTTCTACGGGTCTATACGCCTACACCCGCAACCCGATGTATCTCGGCCACATCATTTTTCTTACGGGGTTAACTCTGACTCTCCGATCTTGGTTTGCTGGGCTGATCACCGTAGCGGTTGCGGTCTGGTTTCACTTTCGCGTCCTTGCCGATGAGCGAAATTTGTCTGTCAAATTAGGTCCATCCTACGTTTCATATACGAAGTCCGTTAAACGTTGGGTCCCGGGGCTGTTCTAGACAGTTTTGTTTTCTGGTTTCGGGCTGACACAAATTCGAACAGAGGCCGAAACCAAGGAAGGGGAGAAAAATGTACCGGGAGTCTTTTTTCTCGCCTCTTCGTCTGTGACGAATTGATCTGCAGCGTTGTTTGAGATAGCACTACACTTAAAGGAGGCAATCGTATGGAAAGAAAAAAAGCCAGTGATTTCGATCCGCAACTGCTTAGTCTTTTCCACAGATACGTTCATGGCGGCATCAGCCGCCGCGAGTTTTTAGACGGCGCGGCCAAATTCGCCGTCGGCGGCCTGACGGCGACGGCATTGTGGGACATGCTCCGCCCCAACTATGCGCTGGCGCAGCAAGTGGCCAAAGACGATAAGCGAATCAAGGCCGAGTACACGATGTACCCCTCGCCCAAGGGCAACTCGTCGAATGGCCAGATGCGCGGATTACTCGCCCGTCCGGCAACCGGCGACAAATTCCCCGTTGTGGTGGTGGTTCACGAAAACCGCGGCCTCAACCCCTATATAGAGGATGTTGTGCGGCGCCTGGCCGTCGCCGGCTTCATGGCCCTGGGACCGGACGCGATTTGGCCTCTCGGCGGCTATCCGAGCGTTGACAAGTACGGAGCCGAAGCCGATGAAAAGACCGTTGTGATGCAGCAAAAACTCGACCGC
>VBLN01000375.1 GCA_005878685.1 Deltaproteobacteria bacterium
AAACGGAGAGGTTCTGTTTCAAGGGAAAAGAATCGTCGGCTTCCTTTTGCCGCTTGATCTTTTCTACGGCCGCATCAGCCGACTCTCTTTTGAGAAACCGGTGCTGCACCTATCTTTGCAGGATCTTTTCAGCCCTTCGGGAAAGACTTCGCCGAACCTTTCGATCGGCACCCTGAATATTGACGATGGCGAGTTCGTCTTAGCAACAGGCTACGGCGAGCCGTTTGCCCTGCGCTCCATTTTCTTGAGCGCGAAGAACGTGAATCTCGGAGGACAGACGGGACTGCAGCTTCGCACTTATCTGCCGGCGGTGAACGGAACTGCCGCTCTTTCCATGTCTGGGGGTCCCGACGAGAAACGCGCGGAAATCGTCATGGGACAAGCAGAAGGAAAGTTGCTGCCGCGGCTTTTGTCGAAGGCGACCAAGGAGAAGACCGTTCTTCAAGCCAGCTTCCAAATGAAGCCGAAGGAGAAGGGCGCTTACGAAGTGAAAGGCTCGGGTCGCGTCGATGAATTCCAGTGGGGGGCTGAGAGCATCAACGGACAGTTCGACTCCCTTTTCGAGCTTGACGCGAAACTCCAAAACGTGCTGCTCTCGGTGGATCTGAAGATGCCGCGGTTTCCTGTGAAACTCCTTTCGACGGAAATCCCTTTCGATCCAGGGCCGGTGAGCGCGGCGCTGAGAGGCGACTACTCTGCTGCGCAAAAAACCGTGACGGTGGAGAAGATAAACATGACTACGCGCCTCGGCGCCCTGGTCGGAGAAGGCGCGATCGCTTTGGGAGAGCAGCCGGCAATCCTAAAGACGACGCTCCGGCTTCGTGATGTCCTGCTGAATTCGCTCAAACCGTTCATGCCCGGCCCGCTGCGCGCCTTTGCTTACACTGGAAAGGTCGCAGCGGACTTGAACCTCTCAGGCGCCTACAATGATCCGGTGATCGCGGGACTGGCGTGGAACGACCAGGCCAAGGTTGAGGGAGAAAGGTTTTCCTTGGCTCAACTATCGTTGAAGGTTCCGTTTCAATGGACGCGTTCCTCGCTTGAGGTCAAGGCTGGACGGTTTCAAGTGAAAGATTTGGTTTTGGGACGGAAGGGCGAAACTCAGTTCAAAGTTCAGGAGGCGAGCCTGCTCGGGGACATTGCGAAGGAGCAACAGAAGCCTCCCCAGGTGGCCGCGGACTTTCAGATCCTTGAGGGCCGGTTCTCAACCCCGGACGAATCGAAAGTCGGCGAACATTTGAACGTCAAAGGCCGTCTCGCTTGCCGGGATTGTAACGGTAACCTCTCTTTTAAGGGCGAAGCCCGCATCGAAAGCCTTGAGCTGCTCTGGAACAAATTCTTTGGCGATTTCAAGGATCAGAAGCCCTACATTCAGCTAGACGGCAGCTACCAGAGAGAAGCGGACGAACTAAGATTGGACCAGCTCCATGTTTCGCTCAGCTCTGTAGGCCACGTGGATCTCAGGGGGTCCGTGCAAGATCTGCTCGCTGAGCCCAAGTTCAGTCTGGAAATTCGCACCGACGATCTTCGCCACGCGGGATTTTATGATTTTTTCATTCTTGGCGGAAAGAGCGACCTGGCGCTTAGGACTCAAGGCTCTGTTGAATCTTTCACCGTGGAAGGAAATCTTCGGTTTGAGCAGGGTGAGATTCAGGAAAGGTCCGGGCGCTGGCGGATCGGCGCCATAGCCTTGGATCTGCCGCTAAGACTCCGGTTTCCTCAGGCGGCCAAGGAAAATCCCAGCGAGCCGCCGCGCGTCGGCAAGCTCTCGATCGACGAGATCAAGACGCCGTCGACCACGATTCCCAAGATCAGCGTCCCGCTCGTTCTTTGGAATGACTCGCTGCGGTTTCCCGAACCGATTCGCATCTCTCTCTTCGGCGGCGTCGGCGTGGTCGAGGATCTCTCGTGGAAAGATATCGTCGGCGCGCCCGCTGATTTTTCGTTTTCCCTCAGACTCAATGCCCTTCGGCTGCTCGACTTGACGCAGGCGCTGGGCTGGTATCGCTTTGGCGGCACCTTGTCGGGCTCCATCCCACGGGTCCACTGGGCGGGGGATTCATTGAGGAGCGACGGCGCCATCACCCTAAACGTGTTCGGCGGGCAAGTCACCATTCGAGCAATGGAAGTGGACCAACCGCTATCGCCGGTGCGATCGATCAAGATGGATGCAAGACTCGACGATCTCGATTTGGAACAGGCCTCCGAAACGTTTGAATTCGGTCGCATCTCCGGGGTTCTGGCTTGAAGCATCGACGGTCTTGTCGTGACGCAGGGACAGCCCGCCGAGTTCAGGGCCGATATTCGTTCGGTCGATAAGCCGGGAGTCAGCCAGTGGATCAGCGTGGAGGCGTTGAATAAGATCACGGTCCTCAGCTCCGGCAATGAAGCGGGCTTTATCTACGGCGGGATCGCCGAATTCTTCGACTTTTTTCGCTATAGCAAGCTTGGCTTTAAAGCGTCGCTGAAAAACGATAAACTCATTTTGCGTGGCATCGAAAGCAGAAACGAGCAGGAATACCTTGTGGTCGGGACTCTGCTTCCGCCCACGGTGAACATCGTGAGCTACACCCAGGAGATTGACTTCAGCGAGCTCCTGCGGCGGCTCGAACGCGTGCAAAAGACTGGGAGTTCCAAGGGATCGACGCATCCATAAGGGGGAATTCATGAATACGAAGTTTTCTTTTTTGTTTGTATTTTTCTTAACTGCCTGTGTCACGGTGAACATTTACTTTCCCGCGGCGGCGGTGCAGCGTGCGGCGGATGAAATCGTCAAGGAGACTCTGGGAGAGCCAAAGGGAACTGGTAGTCCAGGCGGACCTCAGAGTGGCGTGTTTATCGCCGAAAAGCTCTACGCTTTGACCGGCTTTACCAGAGAGGCCTTTGCGCAGGAGCCTGATATCAAGGTCTCCAATCCTGCGATCCGTGCGCTGAGGGAGTCTATGAGAACCCGATTTGGCTCGATTAGGGCCTTCCTGGATAAAGGTAACGTCGGGATCAACAAGGATGGCGAACTATCGGTCCGAACGACCGAAGGACTGAGCCTGAAGGAGCGCGCTGAGATTAACCAGTTGGTGGAGGCGCAAAATCGTGATATCGAGGCGCTGCACGGAGAAATCGCGCGGGCCAATAATTTCCCCAAAGAAAAGATTGCCGACATCAGACGTATCTTTGCCAAGAGTTGGATGGATCATGCGAAGACTGGCTGGTGGATTCAAGACCCGCAAGGAAATTGGAGTAAAAAATGAGGGTGGTCAAAAATTCGATTTTTTAGACAAAATTGTACTTTAAGAGCCCCAAAAAAAGCCTTACCAGATGTTCCGATATCTGCTCAAAATGGGCAACTTGCCCCTATCTGGGCGTCCGGATTTCTTGGCGCAATTCTTGCGTTTTTTGCCCCGTATAACGTTTAGGTCCTGAGACTCCTCGCCGATAAAGGCAAACTCGCGGTGACGCGGGGGCGCAAAGTCACGGGTCAGCAAGACTGACGGCCGGGCCGCCGAAGAGAGGAGGCGTGAGTCCCGTGCTGGGGTCTTAGGCAAAGGAGTCGATCCTATGCTCCAGACTTCAGCCAAATTCTCTGCCGGACGCCATCTTCTCCTGCCACTATGTTTGGTACAGACGATTTTGTGTTCGGCATGCGTTCTCATACCGCCCATATCATCAGTCTCCGATGCCGTTCCGGAACCAATTAAAGGCGGTCATGTGAACCCGCTTCCGCAAGCGGCTCTTGAGCAACCGACTATTGCGGTTGACGAGGATTCATCGAATGCTGCGCCCTCTTCGCTCCTCGCGAAGGAGCCGGCCGATCCAAATGCGGACGAGAACCAGGGGAGCTATCATGTCCTTCGGCATGGACAGACGCTCTCTTCGTTGTCGCGCTTGTATCAAGTGCCGGTGAGTCGCTTGCTGAAAGTGAATCACATCACCCAACCTA
>VBLN01000376.1:0-2862 GCA_005878685.1 Deltaproteobacteria bacterium
GCCTATACGACCAGAGTGGGAAGCGGACCGTTTCCAACCGAGCTTATGGGTCGAGAAGGGGAGAAACTCAAACAGGAGGGTGACGAGTTCGGCGCCACGACCGGAAGGCCGCGGCGCTGCGGCTGGTTCGACGCAGTCGGCGTGCGCCACGCGGTGCGACTCAACGGCATCACCGGCATCGCATTGACCAAGCTCGACGTCCTGACCGGCTTTAAAAAGATAAAGATTTGCACCGCCTACCGATCAAACGGCGAGACCTATCGCGAGTTTCCGTCGAGCCTGAGGGTTTTGGAGAGCGCCGAGCCGGTATGGGAGGAGATGGAGGGTTGGAAGGAGCCGATCTCCGGCGCGCGGGAACTATCCGACCTCCCGGCCAACGCCCAGAGATATGTTCAGCGGTTGGAAGAACTCCTTGACACGAAAATGGTCCTGGTCTCTGTGGGCCCCGGTCGAGACCAGACCATCATGTTGAAAAATCCTTTTTCTTAAAGCACTCAGCAATTAGCCATCAGCTGAGGGAAGTCTAAGACAGCGATCCTTTATCTTCTATCCCCAACTCCGAGAATTCCGCTCTTTGCTGAAGGCGAAAGCTGAGACCTACCTCAGCTTGAAGATGTCCAGATAGAGCTTCACCGTTTCGTCGAAGTTCTTATAGCCTTCTGGGCTTTCCAAAACCCGCTTGAAACCCCTGAAGAGTCGCGGGGGATCCGGCTCGACATCTTTCCGGACGGGGATACGCTGGAAGTGTCTCAGCATCTCCTGTCCCTCCTTCGACAGAATGAAATCAGCGAACAGTCTAGCGGCGTTGGGGTGAGGGGCCTTCGCCGCAATCATGGCGGGATTGACCTGAACCACCGCCGGCTCTAGGGGAAGCCAGTCGATCGGGGCACCTCTCTGTGTCATCCTCTCCATAGTCTGGTTATAGGCTATGATGAGGGGATACTCGCCCGCGACTGCAAGCTGGACCCTCTCCGTATTGCCTCTCTTCGGCACGGGTTCTTGAGCTGCCAGTTTTTTAAAGTAAGCGACGGCTTTCTCTTTTCCCCACACTCCGATGAGCCCCTGAAGCATCCCATAAGCCTCAGTATCCACCGAGATCTGTCCCCCCTTCCACTTGGGATCAAGCAAAGCCTCATAGGTTTTCGGGACTTGATCTTTCTTCACTAACTTCGTGTTCCAGCCAAGCACGTAAGCGTTGACGTAGTAGGCTGTCCAAAAACCCTTTGCGTCCGTGAGATCTTTATCGATCATCTTGGTTTCTGGAGAGCGATAGGTAGCCAACAGATTCTTCTCCTTGAGCGGAAGAACCATTTCGCCTCTGCCAACGACGACGTCCCAGGCATAGAGGCCACCTCTCGCCTCGGTCAAAATCTTGTTCAGCAAAGGCCCGCCGCCGGTCCGGAACAGTTCGGGCTTGATGAACGGATATTTTTTTTGGAAGCGATCCACAACCACCTTACTCTGGTCCAGGGTCATCGTGCTGTACCAGACGACCTGTCCCTCTTTTTTTGCCCCTTCAATGACTTTCGAATTGAGAACGGTTTGTGACCAGGAAAGACTAGATAACGAAACGAGTGCGGTTAAGAACAGGCCGAGCACGATAAGCCATTTTCTCCGCATGTTTTTCCTCCTTAACTAAAGGGAAATAAAGAGCATTCAAGCGGAAAGCGAAAAAAACATGTTAAAATAACAAAAAGGTGAAATCAACTAGGGTAGATATTGTGCAGGCACCCTCTATGTGTTATCCCTTGAACGCCTAAAAGATCCGTCTATGATGACTATAAGGAAAGGAGAATCTCCATGGAAAATACGAAGGAGAAATTGATCTCGGACTTCAAGGTTCTTGTCGGCGATGCTGAAGAACTACTCAGGGCGACAGCCAATCAAGCCGGCGAAAGGGTGGCCTCGGCACGAAAGCGCATCGAGCAAAGCGTGGAAGACGGAAAAAAAACGCTAGCAGATGCAGAAAACATTTTGTTCGACAAGACCAAAGAAGCCGCCAAGGCAGCTGAAGCCTATATGCGGGAAAATCCCTGGAACGCGGTCGGGATCGCCGCCGGAGTCGGGCTGATTCTCGGGCTGCTCATCCGCCGCGACTAATCCCTAAGGAAAATGGTCTCTGAAAGCGGCGAGGCCGGCGCGAATCGGCCGTCAGGTTTTTTCGAATCCTTACGATCGATCTTGACAGTTTTCATCGCCATCCTGCAAACAAGGCTAGAGCTCTTAAGCACCGAGCTCGCCGAGGAGCGAGAACGGCTGAAAGAGGCGATCCTGCTCGCGGTGGTCACCCTCTTTTGCGCCAGCCTCGGAGTGCTCCTGTTGACGACACTCGTCGTGGCGGTCTTCTGGGACAGTCACCGCTTTCTTGTGCTGGGAGGTTTCGTCCTATTTTACTTTGGTTTGGCTCTGATCGCGGCACTCATCCTACGAAAAAAAGCCCTTTCCAGACCGAGATTGTTCTCGGCCACGCTTTCGGAATTACACAAGGACCATGAGCGTTTGAGGTTTTAGATCCATGAATACCAAACTGCTAGAACTAACCCGCCGCCGGGAAAGCTTAGTTGCTCGCTCAGCCGTTCAAAGAGAACAACTGGGACACGCTTATCGGCGGATCAAAACGCCGGCTGTGCTCGTGCACACAGCCGGGGGCATATTGCGAATCGTCAAGGCATACCCGGCATTGACAACGAGTCTTACAGCAGCCTTCGTCGGCGCTCGGCGACGCAGACTGGGCAAGTTGGCCCTCGTTCTTGGAACAGCCTTCTTGGCGAAGCGGCGGCTCCGAGCATGGTGGTCGAAGAGACCCTCTTAAGACACGAGCAAAACTCTGCCCTTCTCATTCCGACCCGCTCCTCTCTTCTT
>VBLN01000376.1:3010-3508 GCA_005878685.1 Deltaproteobacteria bacterium
CCCACTGATGATGGATCCGCGGAGCTGCTATCGCCTTCTTCAGTGGTATACGAAAATCCAGAACATTGACGATCGTTTGCAGGGTCGCGCTGATGATGCGCGGGCCTCCCGAGGCTCCGACGATCAGAACCGGCCGTTCCCCCTGAAGAATGATCGTGGGCGCCATGCTGCTTAGAGGTCGCTTCTTGGGCTGAATCGAGTTCGCCTCGTCGCCGACGAGTTTGTAGACATTCGGCGCCCCCGGCTGGATCGAGAAATCATCCATCTCATTGTTTAGAATGACTCCGGTCCCCGGCACCAGAACCTTTGAGCCAAACTGCGTGTTGATGGTCAAGCTGCACGATACGGCGTTGCCGGCGCGATCGATGACGCTAAAATGGGTGGTCCCTCCCTTTTCAGCCTTAAAGGAGGCGAGACCGTAGAAGCTGGGCGGATGGGTTCGGGCGGATGAAGTCCTGCCCCGAATCCAGGCCGCGTATTCTTTGGAGGCGAGCTTTT
>VBLN01000376.1:3721-5032 GCA_005878685.1 Deltaproteobacteria bacterium
GTAGTTTTTCAAATCTTCGAAAGTCAGCACGCCGCCTTCCTTCTTGATCCGCTCAGCTATGGTCTGACCGATCCAACCCTCGTAGAAAACTTGCGGTCCTTCTCCGGCAATCGCCTTCAAGCTCTCGCCCAGCTCGGCTTGTCGGATTCGCTCTCCTTCGCCGGGAACACCATCTCCTATCAAAAAGACCTTGGCGAGATCGGGAAATTTCCGCATGTTCGGGAGTTGACGCTCGATCGTGGCGCGGAGATAGGACCGCACCGGAAATCCTTCTACGGCATAACGAATCGCCGGGGCCATAACGGTTTGTAGCGGTAAACTTCCAAAGCGCTTGTGCGCCTTCGCGAGTCCGGCGACTTCGCCAGGAACCGCAACAGCTAAAGCTCCGGTCAAGCTAAGGGAGGGCACAGGCTTTCCACCTTTTATGTAAAGCTCTCTGTGCGCCCCTGCTGGGGCGGTCTCGCGAAAATCCAAGGCGTGGGCTTGCTTCTCGTTGATCTGATAGATCACCATGAATCCCCCGCCTCCGACGCCGGATGAGGCGGGATCCACCACCGCCAGAGCAAAGCCCGTCGCGACGGCGGCATCCACCGCATTGCCTCCCCGCTGAAGAATCTCCATCCCAGCCTTTGTCGCCAGCTCATTGTCCGAGGCAACGGCTCCCACGCCGCGCTGCTGAGCAAAAGAGGGGAGTGTCCCGATGAAGAGGAAAAAGAGGAGAAACAGCGCCTCGATCCTAAGTGCTGAAAACATAGCGAAGAAAGTGTTCCCTGTTGTTTAAATCTTTGACTTCGCTTTTGCAACTCGAAAATCTTTTGACCCTAATCCGGGTTGTGTTAATCTCGACCGTGGAGTTTTTATGGAAGTGATCCTGGGGCCATTCCATCCCCACCTGGAAGACGCTCTCGTCGAGGAGACCCTCCGTTACAAAGAGGAAGATCTCCTATCCCCCCTTTTGATTCTGGTTCCCTCGAACTCACTGCGACGAAGGATCAAGGTTCTTCTCGCTGAGGAGCGCCAGCTTAGTCTACTCAATTTTCACATTCTCACCTTCCACCAACTTTCTCTTCGCCTCTTGAAAGAACGATACGGGGCGCAAGTGCAGCCTCTTCAGGACAACTCTCTTCTGGAGGAGATATTGCGGCAGATCATCCGGATGGGACTTCCAGGGACAGCGCCCTTCGCCGGCCTGGAAGGGAAAGCGGGCGGCTGTGCTGCCCTTTGGCAAACTCTCAGAGACCTCAAGGACGGAATAGTAAATCCCATCACGGCTCTCGAAGCCACGAGAAGTGATCTTTTTGGAGAAGAGAC
>VBLN01000367.1:0-3222 GCA_005878685.1 Deltaproteobacteria bacterium
CATTCTTCTCTGGCTCATAAGTGCTATGGTAGACTTCTGCTATAATATGTACCCTGGCCAGTCGGGCCCACTTGACGTTGTGTACATTGGCGTAGCTTACGGATACCACTTTATCCCCTGGCCGAACTCCCATTTTCCTTAATTCGTCAGCCACTTCCCAGTAAGGATGCGATTTGGTATCGCGCCAATTTAGGAGATCGGGAACCGAAGAAGAGACCTCTGGGATCAGCCTAGTCACGAGCATAAATAATATGGCCATGGTCACTCCAGTAACGACCCTTCCCTTATCGTGAGACTCCCGCAACCGCATCCCAAAGAACATACTCAAGATCAAGACAGTGAGAAATGGAGCGACATACCTATCCACCACGAGCACTAAAGAATATAGGCACAGCGCCGATAAGGCCGGGATAATTAAAAACCAGTACTCTGATATATCCTTAATAATCAACCATCCTCTTGAGCTCACAAAGAGCAGTACAAGGAATCCAGTAAGCAAACTGCCGTTTAAGCCGAACAAGTGTCTTTGCATATCTTCGAGATTCTTCCATAACACATTTGCCTGCTGAACAAAGTCAAAATGAGTCTTAATGCCCTCATACCAATAAGTGATGTCGTACCATAATGGATAGGTGCCGCCGATCGGATCTCCGAACTCAAACGTTGCGGGGTTATCAAAGATCTTTCTAGTGGGATGCACAGGAGTGCCACTGCCAGGCTCCTCCCCTTGCCAGTGTCTATATGCCACACCGTTGACTAGTACGGCGTAAGCGAATCGCCCCGACTCTCCATAGGTCAGCCGGCCTTTGGCAGCATACAGCGCAATAATAAGCGGTGCAGCTACAGCTAGGAAGGTCACGAGCGCAACCAAGCTAAGCGGAATTGCCCGGCGAAGATTACCGACCGAGAACAGGCCGACTCCCAGAAAGACAAATGCCAGTGGGAACATAACCTGCTTTGTCAGATAGCCCAATCCAAGTGCCAGACCGAGGAGGACGAAGGTAATTCGATTCGCAGTTCCGTTACGGATGCGCAGGAGAAGACCGGATGCCACATATACAAATGCCGCAACTAGCATGTCGGGATTTGTCTCGTCGAAACTCAATAAGGTCAGCGAAGACCACAAGAAGAGAGAATAACCAAGCACTATCCACGTCCGCTGCGGCACATTCGAATCTTGTTCCCCGGAAGAATTGATTTTCTGCACTGAGTTATGAAAGCGAATTAGTTCACGCAGAAAAAACTCAAAACAGCAGAACGCAAACAAGAAGATTATAAAAAGGACAAAATGTACGGCGGGGTACTCCCAATATGATGAGGGCTGGACGACGAGCATAGCCAGCCCCAATAACCAGGCATAGAGTGGATTCCAATATCCGCTGATCGCCATACCCCAGTCGCCCCGAAAATAGGCATCCCCCATATCGAGATGCGAGATGGTATCGTTGTCGATTGTATTGCGATAATGCCAGGCTTGGAGAAACCCGATCACTATAGCCATGAGCCAGAAGATGGCTCTTAACCGCGAGATGTGGTAACTCCCAACAGAGCCCGGGACACTAGTCGAACCGGCAAGTAAGACCTGGTTCGATAACATACGAACAGCCTTCATCCTGCTAGCTCGCAATGATAGGAAGTTCTTTTCGAGGGACGGCTAAGAAAAAACGTAAGAATCCGCCCGCCGCCCGTGTAAAAGCTCGTCTACGAGGGCCCAAAACGGCTGCCTGGGGATCATGCGGCGCAACCTCTCTAGAAATTCCTGTTGAATGTCCTCCTTACCCGGTATTGCCCTGTTGGACATCAATAATCAACGAATTCTGCCCGCTTTTGACCGACAAACATTATTTTACCCCAACGGATCTTGTATTGCTCGGGGCGAAAGTATTTTTGTAAAAGATGCCGGATTACTTGAGGTTGGTGTAGCCATTGTTGATACGTCCTGCCTTCATACTCGATCATGGTGGCAAGTGCATCGAGCTTTTTGGATATCCGTCTGGCTAGGCTGTTTCGGCAGACCGCATGGACAAAGGACAAGAAAGGTGTCGCCCAAGGTTCGACTAGGACGAGTAGACCACCTTCCCTTAATACTCGATTCGCTTCCAAGAGTGTTTGTTCAAGATCACCTGGGAGACTTTCTAAGTGGTGTAAACCTCCTTGAATGATCACGATGTCCTTGGAACAGTCATCGAAGCGTAGTTGTCTACAATCGCAAACGTAAAGCTTGCCAGGGCCTCTATATTGAGCAAGTAGCGAAGCCGATAGATCGACGCCTTCGAGTCGGGTAAAGCCAAGATTGCTCAGTGCGTGTAGTCCATTGCCTCGGCCGCAAAACATTTCTACGATCTCCGCGTTGCGCGGCCACCGAGCGGTTCCCATTTTCATAAGACGTTTGGCGAATTTGCTGATTTCCTGCGCAGGGGTTTGAAATCCCAAGAATTGGTGCAAGAACCATCTGACTGAACAATGCGAGGGACATCGGGTTCACTAGAATGGCGCTGGGCCGAGGCAGCAGCAGTCGAAGGTCGAGATTCTTTATGTTTGGCTGCGAAGATCACGTGCAATCTTTCCCTTATGTCAAGTCCAGTCGTGCGACAAAATGAAGTGATCGTCCAAAAATCCAATTAGCCGGTAGAGGATAGAGTCCTAAATCTTGTTTCCATGCGCCGACTGTCAAATCGAGCGTACTGAATGCCTCGAACCACTGCTGTCTGTGCCAGTAGTTATACGGGATTGCGACGCCGTGGCGAGCATTCCCGATCAGATCCATAAGTCGTAGCGTCGGGCCAGCAAGCAATCCATTGCGGGTATGGTCTTTAATAACGATGGCTGCGCGAGTCACACGCATCGCCTCGCGAAGAAGGAAGACCGGGTCTTCCGTGTGGTGAAGAACATCAACGAACATCGACACGTCGAAGCTTGCATCAGCATATGGAATCACCTTCCCGTCGAACTGATCGACGGGGATATGCGTATGGCAGCGTACCAGTACGTCAACACCTTTCACTCTGATGTCCGGACGTTTCTCCATGAGCAAATGAGCGAGCAAGCCATCGCCACAGCCAACGTCCAAAACTCGCGCTGCCTTTGGGATAAGCTCTACAAGATGGTTGCCGAGCACGCGCACACGTCGATTGTGGACGTATCCTCCGTGAATGCGCCCGATGAGGGTCATCGCCTGCGCAGACTCAAGAGGCTAGTATAGAAACTTGACAAAGCAGTCTG
>VBLN01000367.1:3268-4411 GCA_005878685.1 Deltaproteobacteria bacterium
AAAGTCGGTCAATCGCCATTGATTCACCGCTGCCAGCAACAGAGCTAGTCCGAAGAGCAGCGCTACACCTGCCGCGATTAATCCTCTCTCAAGATTGACGAGTTCAAAGAAGCGATTCAGCCACGGGTCTTCCGGCAATAGACCTTCCCCGACGGCGAACGTCTTTGCGAAAATCGCAAAGAGAACAGACTGGTAGCCTAAGAGAATAGCCAAGCTAGCGAACAAGAGCGTGTGCGCGTCGAAGGTCACGCCGTGGACCGTTACTCCCGGCAACGCGAGGCCATAGCCGAGCAAGCCTAAAAGGATGAGCAGTATGCCGGGGTACAGGAACAGCCAACGGGGACTGTACAGCAGAAAGAATCGCAGCGTACGCCAACCATCCCGGAAGGTTTTCAGATGAGGTGCATGTGATTTGCACCCGTCGGGATACAGGGTGATAGGAACCTCGGCGATCTTGGCGCCGCAGAGGTTGGACTTGATGATCATCTCGGTGGCAAATTCCATCCCCGCGGAGCGTAAGTCGAGGCGGCGATAGAGTTCTTGAGTGAAGCCACGCAGCCCACAATACACATCATGGATCGTTGCCCAGAACATGCGTCGAACCATGAGTGAGAACATCGGATTTCCCCACCAGCGATGCAATAGAGGCATCGCCCCAGGCATTACCTTGCCTCCACCCGATGGGAGCCGACATCCCTGCACTAACTCGAAACCTTCTCCTAGTTTTTCCACAAATTTGGGGAGCTCCCCAAAGTCGTAACTGTCATCGGCATCACCCATGATGATAAACCTGCCGCGTGCGGCTGCGATGCCGCCCATGAGGGCATTGCCGTATCCTTTAGCTTCGACGTGGACGACGCGCGCTCCCATGCGAGTCGCAATGGCCTGAGAGCCATCTGCGCTCCCGTTGTCAGCCACAATGATTTCGCCCTCGATGTTGTTCTCACGCAACGCTCGCTGTGCTTTTTCAATACAGCTTTCTAAAGTGTCAGCTTCATTTAAGCAGGGCATCACGATGGATACTGCCAGGGAGGATGTCTCGTTCGAGGTTATTGGTGAATTCGGCTGGGCGTCTAATGCTCTCATAGTAATGTTCAGATGACTAGGAGTTCCTCTTGAGGTGCGTCCCTAAGGACTCTCAAA
>VBLN01000029.1:0-10460 GCA_005878685.1 Deltaproteobacteria bacterium
CCCAAGAGCCGGAGCTACCGGATCGCGGAGCGTCTCTAGAATGGATTTCTCGACTTTAGCGCACCTTGCCGGTGGTCATGCTGAGACCAGGATCCTACAAACGGCGGTTAGCCTCGGCATCTTCGATGCTCTTGCAAAAACAGCCTTGGATGTACCGACCATCGCCTCGTCTCTGCGCATCGACCGCAGGGCTGCTGAGCTGTTTGTCAACGCATTGGTTGCCATGGGCCTTCTGGAGAAGGAAGGATCAGTCTTCTCGCTCACCCCAACTTCCTCGACTTATCTGATCCGTACGTCGCCCCAGTATTTCGGCGGTATGGTTGTATTTGAATCCTCGCTTTGGGACTGCTGGGGAGCTCTGGAAAAGACGATCCGCTCCGGCAGGCCAGCTCGAACACCAAATATGTACCAAGATGATCCAGAGGAAACTGAGCTCTTTATAAGCGCGATGCATTCGCTTGTGGAGGCACGAGGAGACGCAAAGGCCTTAACACAGAAACTGGATTTGAGTCGAGTTACGGATTTGCTGGATATCGGCTCCGGCCCAGGCACCTATCCCATCTATCTCTCCGGGAAAGATCCGAAGCTAAAAACGACCATCTTTGATCTCCCGGGGACACTCAAAATCACGGAGAGATTTGTCCAAGCCTCTGGATTAGAAAATCGGATAAGACTGATCCCCGGAGACTATCGAGTCGATCCTATTCCGGGAAGATACCAGGCTGTTTTTCTATCCAATATTATCCATGCAGAGAGCGACGAAACGAACGCCGCCCTGATGAGGAAAGTTTACCAGTGTCTGGAAAAAGGCGGGAGGATAGTGATTAAAGATCATATCCTCGACGACACACGAACGCACCCGCGCGTTGGGGCCATCTTTTCCCTCTTGATGCTTCTGACAACTGCGTATGGGAGATGCTATTCCTTCAACGAGGTAAAACGATGGCTCGAGGAGGCTTCATTCAAGCGAGTCTCTGAGATCCCTCTCCCCTACCCGCTAACCTCTTCTCTGGTCGTCGGCGCAAAACAATAGCTATAGTGAAAGGGCTATTTTCTCCTTGGACCCATCAGAGGAAACTAAGAAAGCACGTGAGCAGGCGATCATCGACGCTTACCGTCCTATCTGCCTATGCAATAAAATCCGTAAAGGAATCATAGCCAAGGCGATTCAAAGCGGCGCTAAAACCTTCGAGATGGTGAGCCGTCGCACCGGCGCAGGAACTGGTCCGTGCGGTGCGGCAAGATGCGGGCCAATGATCCGTGGGATGCTTGGAGAGGACGTGGAAATCTGTCGTGCTTGCGCGTGGTCCATCCTTAAAGGGCAGTTGCCCCTAACCTGTCCCAGGTGCGGTGTAAGTCACGAGCGCTAAATGCCTCTTGCTTCTAGAGAGACAAATCAGTTTTTTAATGCCGATATCACCGATACTCAGGCTGCCTTGGTCAACTGAGGGATTGCTATCGGCAAAAGTAAACTGAAGCTGCTCCCTTTCCCGACCTCGCTTTCAACCTGTATTTTACCTCCCAGGGATTCGGCAAGTCTCTTGCATAGACTTAACCCCACTCCCATTCCCCCATAATGTCGGGTCGAAGATCCGTCCAACTGCCGAAACTCTTCAAATATAATCTCCTGATTCTGCTTATCGATTCCGACTCCTGTATCCGACACAACTATTTCAACAAAAGCCCCGCACTCTGTTGAAACCATCTGGACCTTCAGCGCAATCTCTCCCCTTTCTGTGAATTTGATCGCATTCGTCAAAAGCTGCATCAGGATCTGCTGCAATTTGCTGGGATCGCTCTCAATGATCCCTACCGACGATGCGATATCGAGTCTAAAGTTGACCGGTCGTCTGTTGATAAGCCGCTCGGCCATGAGCCCAAGAGACTGCGCGACTTCTCGGATATCGATCGCCTTAAGATTCGTTGGCATGGTATCGGCTTCAAGCCGCGAGAAGTTCATCAGACTGTCCATAAGTTGGAAAAGATCCTGGCTGTTTGTCACGACACGGTCCAAGATCACACGCATATCCCCCGTGAAGCTCCGATCCAAAAGAACCTCAGTGTAACCCAAAATCGTACTAATGGGAGTCCTCAGCTCGTGGCAGATGTTTGCTACAAATTGCTTCTTGAGCCGATCCGTTTCGATAAGTCTCTTGTTCATGACCTGAGATTGATCGTACAATCGACGATAGTCTTCCTTGCTCTGCTCAGATTCTTCAAAAAGCATGCCATTCTCAAGGGACAACGCCAATTGATCGGTGAGATTACAAAGCAGCATGAAATCATCGGCGCTATAACCCCTACCCGAGCGCTTTCTTCCAAAAGAGACAAACCCAAGGACGTTCGCTTCAAAAATTATCGGAATCAATAGCTCTGAATCTAAAGTCCCTAAGTCGCTCATCAGCAAGTCGCGATTCTCACGATAGAGAGGATCGAATCTTATCTCTTCTTTGGAGATCCCTCTCTTCTCTATTCCCAAGTGATGAATCCAAAACGAGCCCAGGCTCTCCAAAATTTCTTGGAATCGATGACCATCTCCGTTGCCATTGAGAAACACCCCTAGATATCTTTTCTCGCCCTTGGGCTGAAAGAACATCGCGGCCTGCTCTATCCCCGCATGATCCGCCACCGATCTAAGATACCTTTCTGCGACTGCTTGTGGTCTGGCGAGCGAACGAAGCAACAGGCTGACCTCATTCTGCAGCTTTAGCGGATCATATTCCCTTCGATAGAGGTAGTGATCCACCGCCCTCTCAATCCACCGTAAAAGGGGATTGAAAACGAGCACCACTAAAACGGAGAAAAAGAGAGGGACCAAGGGATCTTGGTCGTAGATCCCTACAAAAACCCCCAGAACAGAAACAATCAAAACATAGATCAACAGCAGCACACCAGTCAAAGCCGCCCGGGTGAGTCCGACCTTTAGGACTGCGTCCAAATCGAACAGACTGTATTTAAGTAAAGCGTAAGCTACGGAGAGGGGGAAAAACACGGTAGGAACTAACAGCAGATTGTACGGTAGCTTCCAGTAAAAGAAACTTGTCAGCACCGTACCCAAAGTCGGGATGAAAAAACCAACGATCGCGCCAACCCACACCACTCGCAGGCGTGATCGCTCCAGGGAGGAACCCGAGCGCTTCAACCCATTCCAAAGAAGGAAAAGAAAAACAATCGCGCCCAAGCAGGTATAACCGTAGGATAGTCGCAACGCGAGCTGCCAAAGCTCCGAAGAACCATAGTAACTCACGCTGTAGAAAAGACCGAGCCCAACCGATGCGCTGTAAATCAAAAAGATACGAACGAGATGCCGCTTCCTTCTGCTCTCGGATCCCGTGAGCAACAGCGCCAGATGAATTCCAGCGCTGGGGGTGAGAGTGATAGCAAAGATGCGCACCTCTTTCGGCAAAATCCCTCCGGTCAAGAAATCAAATGTAGATAGAAACCAAAAAAAGATGATGCTCACCATGAAGAAAAGAACTCTAGCGGCCGGCAAGGCAGGGCGAAGACAAAATGGGGTCAATCCTATGACGAGGAATCCAAGGCCTGTCACAATGTAACTCCCGAAGCTCAAGAGCCAGTCGCGGAATGTAAGCCTCATCGAAGCAATGGAAGCGTGGAAGAGTTTGCCCTCCCTTTCAAAAGTGTATTGGAATGAGGTTCCGGGGGGACGGCTGCGCACTAACTCATAGAGGGCATGGCGGTCGCTGACAGGCATGTCCTGAACAGTCAACACGCGATCCAAAAATCTCAGTCCCTCCTTTTCCCCAGTCCAATGAGGGAGGAAATATGGCGCGACATTCAAATTGCTGTAGAGAAAAAAGCCGGGGAAGAGTTGGTTGGTCCACTGAAAAGAGGCAAATAAAGCGCCGCCGAGCACTACAAAGGCCAATAACCCGACCGTCGCTAAGAATCCCCTTCGTTGCCAGGTCCGAATGTTCATGTTCCCTCCCCCCAGCTAAAAAGGCTGTCTCGTATGGTTTTGAACCAGAAGCCTTTACCAGGGCAAAAGAGTCACTGTCAAGTCAATTAAATTGTATTCTGGGCCCATTTCTTTCACTGCAAGATGAGCTCTTTGATCTTGGAAAACGACGACGGCGGGAAGCGGTCGTCCATTTGAAACATAATTTCCTTGACTTTGGCCTGAAATAGCTGTTCAATAGGGTATGTTTAGAGGTGACCTGAAGGTATCTCCCCTGCTCTTCGTCAAAAGAAAAGGAGAATTCATGAAGTGAGTCGGCCGGGATTCTCAGCGAAAGGAGGTCGCGTGCAGGCCACAAAGAGCCTTTGGTCCTTTTTTAAAACAAGCTCACACTCTTCCCACCTGTTTTTCTTCACAGCCAAAACCGACAAGCAGAACCTGAGGGCCACCTGCGATGTTTCTTATGGGTAAGAGAAAAATCCTGTACCCATTAAATACTGAGCTGCTCTCAAAAATTGCAGAAATTTTTACCGACAGGATTAACTCCAAAGGGAGGGAACCGCTGGAATGGACCATAATCGGGAATTTGAATCATTGATTCGAAAGGACCGCGACCTGCGCCAGGTAAAACCCTGGAAGGGTAACCTTCTAGGCTATCTGGATAAGGTCAAGGAAGACCCATCCATACCAAAGCTGGCACATGCCCGCATCTACGACGTTGTCATCAGTCCCGGTGTTCGAGATATTCAAGAAACCGGGGAACCACGGATTAAGAGACTTTACAAAGACGAGTCAATAAAAGTTTACAACTTCTTTGCTGATGAATTCTTCGGCATCGAAAAAACCATCTCCCAGATTGTCCGCTATTTTCACGCTGCTTCCCTCAAAGGCGAAGAGAGTCGCCAGGTCCTCTATCTGATGGGCCCGGTTGGATCGGGAAAAAGCTCCCTTATTGAACGGCTCCACCGGGGTCTCGAGGAAAGCGAGCCTTTTTATACAATCGAGGGATGCCCCATGTTTGAGGAGCCCCTGCCCCTGATTCCTCGCCATCTGCGCAAAGAATTTGAAAAAATGCTCGGCATGCACATCGAAGGAGAACTCTGTCCCGTTTGCCGTTATCGATTGAAGGAAGAGTTTAGTGGAAAATACGAAGAGTTTCCTGTTTGTACCGTGGAGTTCTCCAAGCGGGCAAGAGTCGGGATTGGCGTTGTGCCTCCGGTCGACCCCAATAACCAGGACACCTCGGTCCTGATCGGCAGCGAAGACATCTCCAAACTCGACCTGTACTCCGAAGGCGACCCACGGGTCCTCGAACTGAACGGAGCACTGAATATCGGCAACCGCGGCGTGGTAGAGTTCATTGAGGTCTTTAAAAACGAAATCGAGTATCTCCACTGTATGATCACTGCAACGCAAGAAAAAGTGATTCCCGCGCCCGGCAGGCATGGCCTCGTGTATGTCGATACGGTCATCGTGGCGCATTCCAATGAAGCCGAATGGCAAAAATTCAAAGCCGACCATACCAACGAGGCTATTCTCGACCGGATTGTCGTCATCAAGGTCCCTTACAATCTCCGGCTTTCCGAAGAGGTCAAGATCTACCAGAAGATTATCCGCAATTCCGATTTTCGTGCGCATGTGGCCCCCCATACCTTGGAGATCGTCTCCATGTTCGCCATCCTTTCGCGTTTGGAGCCGACCAACAAATGCGACTTGATGACGAAGCTCAAGATCTACAATGGTGAAGAGGTCGTAGAAAAAGGGAGGACCAAAAAGGTCGATGTTCAAGAGCTGCGCGAGGCTGCGAAACGTGAGGGAATGGCCGGGATCTCAACCCGGTTTATCATGAAAGCCCTTGACAATGCGCTATCGGATAACACCGCCGGGAACTGCATTAACCCAATCAACGTTCGTGAAGCATTGATTAACATGGTCAAGGAAGCGGATCTGTCTGACGATACGCGCAAGCAGTACCTCGAATTTCTCCAGGACACGCTCCATAAGGAGTACCTTGAGGTTCTGGAAAAGGAGATTACCCGAGCCTTTGTCTATTCCTACCAGGAACAGGCCGAAGCCCTCTTTCAGAATTACCTGGATCATGCCGAAGCCTATGTCAACAAGAACCGGGTCAAAGATCGAAATACTAAAGAAGAGCTGCCCCCCGACGAGGGCTTCATGAAGTCGATCGAGGAACAAATCGCGATTATCGGTTCGGCAGCCGACGGTTTTCGCCAGGAGGTGATCGCCTACCTGTGGGCCGCAAATCGACGGGGAGAGAAGATCGATTACCACAGCTATGAACCGCTGAAGGAGGCAATCGAAAAAAAACTGATGACCTCCGTGCGCGACTTAAGTCGGATTATCACGAAGGCGCGGACGCGCGATGAGGAACAAGGCGAGAAGTATAATGCCATGGTTAAAAATCTCCTCGACAATGGTTATTGCGCAAGCTGCGTGGATGTCGTTTTGAAGTATGCCGCTAATAACTTGTGGAAAGACTAGGCCACAACCATTCCACGACTTCACAGAAAGACCCTAGCTGCATCGCGGTTTTATGGAAACAATCTTTCGCTCCTACCCATCCTCTTCGGCTCAACGGAGCGACCGTAGCGCAGGCGACCGACTTCGCCACCGGCAGAAGGTACGCGAGGCGATACGCGAAAACATAGCCGACATCATCGCTGAAGAATCGATCATCGGCAAAGATCGGGATCGCATCATCAAGGTCCCGATCCGCGGAATCAAAGAATACCGCTTCGTCTACGGCGAGAACGTTCCAGGAGTGGGCGAAGGCGCCGGTGAGGAGACCCGGCCCGGTCAAGTGATCGGCAAGGGTCAGGAAGCCAGCCAAAGCCAACACGCAGGTGACCGGCCGGGAGTGGACTACTACGAAACGGATATCACCTTGGATGAGCTGATCGATATCATGTTCGAAGATCTCGAGCTGCCTTATCTGGAGAGAAAGCATCTGCGCGAGATCGAGATCGAACAGCAGTACCGGCGCAAAGGATTCCGCAAGAAAGGCGTCCGAGTTCGGCTTGACAAACGACGCACAGCCCGTTCACGCATCAAGCGCAAGCTGGCAGCTAGCCGGCACAATGAAACCTTCCAGATGCAGGCTGAGCGATTCCCCTTTCACAATGATGATCTGACCTACCGGCACAGCGTGAGCGAGATCCGCCGGGAATCCAATGCTGTGGTCATGTGCATTATGGATACCTCTGGCTCGATGGACACCATGAAGAAATACTTGGCACGCAGCTTCTTTTTCCTCCTGTATCGCTTCCTGTGCACCAAGTACCAGAACGTGGAGATTGTCTTCATTGCGCACCATACAGAGGCGCGGGAGGTGACTGAGGAGGAGTTCTTTCACAAGGGGGAATCGGGCGGGACCTTTATCTCTTCGGGCTATCATAAAGCGTTGGAGATCATTCAGCAAAGATACCACCCTTCCCTTTGGAATATCTATGTCTTCCATTGCTCCGACGGCGACAACTTCGAGTCGGATAATTCAGTCGCTCTTCAAGCCGCCCAACAGGTCGCTCAGCTGTCTAATTTATTTGGCTACGGCGAGATCAAGCCCTTAGGCTCCGGCTATTACGGAAACAGCATGATTCCCTTCTTCGCCCAACTCCAAGCCGAAAATTTTCAAACCGTCCAAATCCAACGCAAGGAAGAGATCTGGCCTGCTTTCAAGATCTTCCTCAGTAAGGACCGCGCTCGCGAAGACGCGGCCTAGCTCTGCTGGCTGATGTCTACCTCCTACACGATCAAGGACCTGGAGGATTGGAATAAACAAATCCTCAGGCTCGCCCGAGAGTTTGGTCTGAACCCTTACCCTCAGGAATTCGAACTGTGCGACCATGAACAGATGCTGGCTTATATGGCATACTCCGGTATGCCTTCGCACTACCCTCATTGGTCTTACGGCAAGAGTTACGAGAAATTGAAAACCCTCTACGACTATGGAGTCGGCGGCCTGCCGTATGAGATGGTCATCAATTCGAACCCCTGTATTGCTTACCTGATGCGCGACAATGCCCTTGCCCTCCAGGTGCTTACGCTAGCTCACGTCTATGGCCATAGTGACTTCTTCAGGAATAATTTCACCTTCCGTTCCACACGTGCCGAGTTTACCCTAGAGACTTTTAAGGCCCACGCGGATCGCGTCCGCCGATACATCGAAGATCCCAGCATCGGTCTGGAGAAGGTCGAACATCTTCTCGACGCGGCGCACGCCCTCTCGCTCCAGTGTCGGAGGAATCTCGCCATACGAAAGCAAACTCCCGAGGAGGAACAAGAGCAACTCTTAGTGGAATCCAAGCCGTTACACGATCCCTTTAGATCCATCCATCGCCCCCCAGAATACGCGCCCCCGGATTTCAACCGCGTCCCTCTATATCCCGACGAGGACCTCATCCTTTTCATCCGCGACCACAACCCTCACCTGAGCGACTGGGAAAAAGACTTACTCACCATCGTCCACGAGGAAGCGGAATATTTCATCCCTCAGATCGAAACGAAGATCATGAATGAAGGCTGGGCCAGCTTCTGGCACAAGCTTATTTTGGAGAGGTTGGATCTGCCCCAAGGAGTAAAACTCGAATTCCTGGTCCGGCACACTCAGGTTTTGAGCCCGACTCCGGGCGGCATCAACCCTTACCACTTGGGCTTTAAGCTATGGGAGGACATTGAGAGACGCTGGAATGACCCGATCCCCAACGAGGAGAAGCAGTGTGGCTCCCGTAGAAAGAACGGCAGGGAAAAGATTCTCGAGGTGCGAGAGATCGAGAGAGACACCTCGTTTCTCCGCCGCTATCTCACGGAGGAACTGGTCCGTGAACTCAATCTGTTCGAATATCAGTCACGCGGAAATGAAAGAGTCATCAGCCGGGTTGCCGACGAGGAAAATTGGCAGCAGATCAAACAGACTCTGATTCGTAACGTCGGCATGGGGAGCGTGCCCGTAATTAAAATCGAAAATGCGGACTATAATAACAACCGAGTGCTCTTCCTAAAACACGACCATGACGACAGGGATCTTCATCTCGAATACGCGGAGAAGACCCTGCTCTACCTCCATCAGTTGTGGGGCCGCGAGGTCGTTCTGGAAACCACCATCAATGAGAAAAAATCCCTGCTCTGCTTTGCCGACGAAAAAATGGTGATCAAGCCTCTCCATTGACCACATACAGAATGGCAATATAGGTAGCCGGATTTTCGGAGGACGCTCGGGTGGCCGCGACAGACGACATAGCACAGATCCAGACCTGCATCAGTAACCCGCTGGATCGGGACATCATAGGGAAAAAAAAGATCGCCGGGGTCATCGGAGATTGCCCCTCCCGTTATTCCAAGAGCCCTGCCCTCTGGAACGCGGCCTTCGATGCTCTCAACATTGACGCCGTCTATCTTCCCCTTGATGTGGATGAGCCCCACCTGCCAACTCTGGTTGAGGTGCTCAGAAAATCCGAACGGGTCATGGGCGCTAGCGTGACGACCCCTCATAAAGTCAGGATCATGGAACATCTGGATCAACTGGACGAAAAAGCAAGCCACATCGGAGCAGTCAATACGATAGCCAGGACGCAGGATGGGCGACTTGTGGGCTACAACACGGATGGTCAAGGTTTTCTTCATAGCGTCTTAGCGCCGCCACCAGGCCAAAGCCGACCTTTTACGGGCTCCCTAAAGGGAAAAAACGTTCTGCTCATTGGCGCTGGCGGAGCCTCTCGCTCCTTGGCATTCTATTTGGCGGAGGTCCTGGGAGATGGACGACTCCTGATCTGCAACCGGACAACGGAAGCCGCCCGTTCTTTAGCGGAAAGCATCAAACAAAATTTTACCAATGTCAGCGCCATCCATGAAGAGACCATCGGCGAGGCAGCCCCGAAGGTTGAATTGATTATCAATGGCTCCACAAAAGGCCAGGGAGGCATTCGCAAGACTGGAAACGGAAAGATTACAATCCTAGAGCCCTATTCAGCCTTGGCTCCCGCCAACCCAGCAGCGTTTCCAGAATCGGAGCATGATCGACCCGAATTTTATTGCACCTGGCTGAGATCCTCTCTGGCTGACATTGAAGCAAATAACCGCAGGTCGTGGGAGATCAGTTTATCCATACCTCCGGACGTTGGATTCTGTGATCTTATCTACTTTCCTGCTGAAACTGCCTTCCTTCGCCACGGCCGCCTAAGCGGACACCCAACACTGAATGGCCAAGGCATGATCGTAGCTCAGGCCGTAGATGCCTTCTTTGACAAGGTCTGCCGGGAATATCTAAAGAAACTCGGGATGCACGACAAAGAGACTTATAAACGTTTGTCAGAGATCATGTATCAGGCCTGGTAGCGCGCTACTCAGTCTGTTTGGGCCGACTGTCTGGCCACACACGTATAAAGTAAACAGCATCCTGCTAGAATCGAGACGAGACTGAACCACTGCGCTTCGGTCATACCCAAACCAATCACAGGATTGACTCTCCAAAATTCTACTAGGAAGCGCGCGAATCCTGCCACGATTAAATAAAGCCAGAAAAGCA
>VBLN01000029.1:10492-16172 GCA_005878685.1 Deltaproteobacteria bacterium
CGTAGCCCTTTTTTCTCAAGCGCCAAAGAATTCCAAGAATGATTAGAGATTCCATGAACTCATAGATCGGCGTCGGATGGACTCTAACGCCTGGCGGATAGGGAATACCCGTCAATGGGTTGACCCATCCGATGATAGCGTTGGTATAAGCCACCGGCCAGGGGACGTTCGAGACTGTTCCCCAGTCACCGTCTCCTGCCACGTGGCAACCGATGCGTCCAACTCCGTAAGCCAGAGCCAAAGCAGGAGCAGAGATATCCGCGGCTTCAAGCCACGGAATCCGTTGGCGCCTCACGACCCAACTCACAGCGAGGACGCCTCCGACCATTCCTCCGTACCAAGTGAAGCCAGCACCGCTGGCTATATAGCTCCAGGGAGAGTGCACAAAGTTCCCCCAATCCTCAAGGATGAAAAGGACCCGCGCGCCGAGTAAACCCCCGATGGCCGCGGCGAGCACCATCGTAGAGGCAAGTTCTGAGTTGTGGCCCTTGCGCTCCAACTCCATGGATACAAGCCATCCAGCGGCAAGAGCCGCCAAGGCCATGAGGGCCCCAAAACTGTAGACCGTAAGAGGGCCGATTTGAAAAAGGACGGGATACATCGCTGCATAACCAAGCTAGCAGAAAAGAGAGCCAAAATCACTCGCTCCTTGACTATCATCAACTCCTATGGGAGAAGGAAAAACGCCTGGAAACTAGAGACGTATCAAGGCCTTTTCCAATCGAGCTGTGGTCGCCCAAGCTGAGCCTACCAGGCATAAATCAGCAGCGTCATTTTACGAGCCCATTTGTGCGCAGTCTTCTGAGACATTTGGTCTATTTTACGGTTTCTGCCCTTTTGGCAACCATGTATGCCGTGCTGGTCGGGTTAATCAGCTTTCCTTTGAGAACATCGCTCATCGTTTGGCCAATATGGATGATTCTTTTTTGGTTTCTGTTCGGGAAGTTCAACCTGCTTCGCTTTTCAGGTTATTTGGCCCTTCTGCCCCTTTCCATTCTCATCTTTGAAGCAATCCGAACCGCCAAACATCCGGCCGGATATGCATTTCAATATCTAGCGCTCGACCGCTCGCATTACATGCCGGGCACACGTGTGATTAAACCCAATTCTACGGCCAACGATCCGCAGGGTACGGAGAACAAAGTTAAGGAAATTTTGATTGGCGGAGACGGCTTTCGGGCAGACCCCGAGACCGGCCGCGGGAATCCGCCGCGTTGCCACGAAGTTCTTGTCGGCGACTCCATGATCTATGGCTCCGGATTGCCATACTCTCACACCTTGCGCCCGGTACTCGAAACAATGGGCCTGGACGCCTGTGTCTTTGGTGTGACCGGCAATTCCCCGGTAGATTACCTGGCGACACTGGATTACGTCAAAGCTCGTATCGAAAGCGGCGCCCGCGTAGCCATTTATGTTTACGTTTATAACGATTTCATTAGTCTTACTAAATATATGGGACGAGCAACGCGAGGACGAACTCCTTCTTTCATCAGGTTGGCATCCTTAATAAACTATTATGACGAATGGCGGCGGACAACCTATGTTCAAGGATTCTCCAGGAAGTTTACAGCCACTCCGAAGCGTCCATTTGAAGCCTGGCATCTAAAAATCGGTGAACGAAAAGAAATTGAAGTCTATTGGCCCCGCGATCCCTCCAGCTACAAGCCAGCGCCTCCACTGGACCAAGCACAGCGGGCTATTTTCAGGTTCTTCTTGCAAAAGCTGCACGAATTAGCCGCCAGTCGGCCCTGGCGAATCTCAATTGTCTTCATCCCGGACAACGAAGAGGTGCTAGCAAACCTCGCTCATGCATCACCGACTTTTAAGGACCTGGACCAAAAGCGAATCGAGGGATTAAAGATCTGTACCGTCCTCTGGTCTAATTGCCACGACCTGACGCCTTATCTGTATAAACGAGTAGTTGCCGAAGGACTGAGTCCGTATCTCCTTAAAGATAGACATTTCTCCCTCTTTGGAAACCGCAGTGTCGCAGAGCATTATAGATCATCAATTGCCAAACCGGATTCACCTGCCGAAGCCCCTAACCCACAGCGACCCCGCATCACCCGGGCTAAAGTTTATAAACCCTGAAAGCGACGTAAATCAGTACTATCTGCATGTAAACTAGTTGGCCTTCAGCCTCGGGATTCTCTGTCTCATCGTCTATTTTCATCCCCCGCGCAGTCATCGCAATGTCACTTTAAAAACTCCCATCTCCGATGGCCTGCACTGACGAGGCCTTGTTAACAAATAATTTTTTGTCTTTCTTGCATTCCAGAACTTTTAAGCCTAAATGAGTGATTCATGCGTCTTCTTATCCAAAGGGTCAAACACGCGAAGGTCAGTATAGCAGGCGAAGAAATCGGACGGATCGATCACGGTCTGTGTTTATTTCTCGGCATCGCAAAAGGCGACAACGCACACGACGTTATCTACCTAACTGAGAAGGTCATTGATTTGAGAATCTACGAGGACGAGAAAGGAAAGCTGAATCAATAGCTGCGGTAGAGGAAGGGCGAAATTCTCGTGGTTTCGGAGTTCACACTCTGCGGAGATTGCAGCAAAGGGAGACGTCCTTCCTTTAGCCTCGCAGCGCCACCGCAGGAGGCCGAGAGATTCTACCGTTACTTCGTGCACAGATTGGAAGAGTCCGGCGGCATTAAGATCGCGACAGGACAATTCCAAGCGAGGATGGAGGTCACGATTGTTAATGATGGGCCGGTTACGTTTATATTGGACAGCAGGAAAACCGGTTTGCCATGAACGTTGTCCTGGTCGAACCAGAAATTCCTCCCAACACCGGAAGCATCGCCCGTCTCTGCGCCGCGACGCTGACGACCCTGCACCTTGTCGCGCCCTTAGGATTTAAGATCGACGATAAGCACTTGAAACGGGCCGGTCTCGATTACTGGGAATATGTCGATCTTCGCCTCCATGATTCGTGGGAAGATTTTGTGAAGGAGCATGCACAAAAACGTTTGCTTTTTTTTTCCAAAAAAGCTTTGCTATCTTACACGAAAGCAGCTTATGCAGAAGATGCTTTTCTGGTCTTTGGACCGGAGACTCGCGGACTTTCTCAGGAACTGCTTGATGCGAACCGCGAACGCGCTTACAAGATCCCAATGATGGGACAAGGGGTGAGGAGCCTGAATCTTTCCAACGCAGTTTCTGTTGTTCTCTACGAAGCCTTGAGACAGCTGGGAAAAGTTTAGGACTTGACGGACCAACGGATTTCGATTAACTAAAAATCCACTGAAGTTAGAACAGGGAGTTAAAGCATGAAAAAGCGCCGACGTGTCGCCGCTCGCTTCTTGAGCTATCTGTTAATATATTTCTTCGGATGGTGTTTCAACCTCGTTAGCACCGTTGGGATGGCCGCTGAAAAGCAAGAGGCGGCGCCGCCCAAAGAGCCTTTCAACCTGATTTTGCCTTATACGGACGTCACGGTCGGGCAAGGCCAGGAAGTGACCATGGACGCGGAAGTTGTGAACCGGACAAAAGAGCCGGTCCAGGTCGACATAGCCATCGAAGGAGTTCCCCAAGGATGGGAGGCAGGGTTCAATTCCCGGTATCCCAGCTTCCCAGTCCGCTCGGTGATGGTCCAAGGGGAGAAAAACACCACCTTGGAGTTTAAGAGTAAAATCCCGCAAAACGCCAAGCCGGGAAACTACGAGATCAAAGTTACCGTCAAAGATATTAACGGACCAACCACTCAGGTTGCCAAGGTTACGTTTCGGGTGACCACCAAAAAGGTGGAGACAGGCGGACTCAAACTCACAAGCCAGTATCCCGTCTTGACCACTCCATCGGGCCAAACCCTGAAATTCACCGTGGACTTAAAAAACGAAACCAATAAACCGCTCACCGCCTCCTTGATTACCCAGGCCCCAACCGGATGGAGCGTACGCTTTAAACCCCAATTCGGCGACACGCAGATCTCTTCGATCGCGCTCAAGGAGAATGCGACAGAAACCTTGAGCGTCGAGATCGACTCGCCCTCGCGAGCAGACGCGGGCGAATATCCGGTAACCGTGAGAGCCCGCGCCGGCGCTTTCGAAACCTCGACAAATCTAAAGGTCACGCTCAGGGGAGTCACCGATCTCAAAATGGGCAGCGCGAGCGGCACGCTCAACGCCTCGGTGACGGCGGGACAGAAAACTCCGGTTCCCTTTCTCGTGGGCAACGCCGGAACTGCGGCCGTCCGAAACCTGGCCTTCATCACGAAAAAGCCGGACAAATGGACCATAGACTTCAAACCTGACAAGATCGATGCTCTCAATCCCGGTGAGGTGCGTGAGATCTCGATGGAGATCACCGCCCCCGCCCGAGCGATAGCAGGCGACTACGCGATCGGGGTTACCGCTAACAGCGCGGACGCGAACAAATCCATCGACTTCAGAGTGACGGTTGCGACCGCCACGTTATGGGGCTGGATCGGCGCGGCGATCGTCGCCGCCGTGGTCTTGGGGCTCGGGATTGTCTTCGTGCGCTTGGGACGGCGATGAGCGCAGTCATCGAAACCAGCAGCCTGACCAAGCGCTACCGAGACCTGGTTGCCGTCAATAATCTCAGCTTCAGCGTCGAGCAGGGAGAAATCTTCGGTTTTCTCGGGACGAACGGAGCGGGGAAAACGACGACCATCTTGATGCTGCTGGGCCTGAGCGAGCCGACCTCCGGACAAGCGAAGGTGTGCGGATTCGATCCCACCTACCAGCCCCTCGAGGTAAAAAAGCGCGTCGGCTATCTGCCGGAGAACCCGGGTTTCTACGACGATCTGAGCGGTCACGAAAACCTCCTTTACATCGCCCGGCTGAATCGCCTTCCCGAGGCGGAAGCTCAGCGAAGAATTGCGCAGCTGCTGGACGTGGTCGGCCTGGCTACGGACAAGAAGCGCGCAGTCAGAGAATACTCCCGCGGAATGAAACAGCGGCTGGGAATTGCGGAGGTCCTGGTCAAGGAACCGCAAGCGCTCATTCTCGACGAGCCGACGCTGGGGCTCGATCCGGATGGCGCGGTGCGCATTCTCGAGCTCATTACCGGGCTCAGCCGCGAGCGCGGTCTCACGGTGCTGCTCTCGTCCCACTTCCTACACCAGGTGCAGCAGATCTGTCACCGCGTCGGCATCATCGTCAAAGGGAAGATGATTGCTCAGGGGGCCGTGGACAAATTGGGAAGCGCCGTCTTTGGGGAGCGTCAATGGAATTTCCTGCTCGAGGTCGATGGCCGCGCGAACGGGCTGGAAAATGAGCTGCGCGCGCTTCATGGCGTGGCGTCGGTGGAATCGCGCAGCCGCGGTGTCTCTAGTCTCACAGAAAGGTCTCTCCCTGCTCCAACTCCGGTCCGAAGATACGACTCTGGAGGAGATTTACTTGAAGTATTTTCGCGAGGCATAAACGATGAGTGTCGTCTTTTGGAAAGAGATTGCCGATCACTTCAGCAGCCGGCGCTTCATGATCCTGTTGGTGATTATCGTGCTGACCGGAGTGTGGGCCATCTACGCTTCCGGCCAGTCGATACGGCAGGATGCGGAGAGCGCGCCGACGGAATTTGTTTTTCTCCTGCTGCTCACGTCGCAGAGCGGAGGCTTGCTGTCGCTAGCGACTTTTCTCGGACTCCTTGGCCCGCTCGTCGGAATCATGCTAGGATTCGACGCTATCAGCGGGGAATACGCGCGCGGAAC
>VBLN01000370.1 GCA_005878685.1 Deltaproteobacteria bacterium
TGGAAAGTTTGGATACGCGCGATAGGCAGCTCTATCTGCGAACGAGCGAGGGTGAAAGAAAAGTGGTGAGCTACACTCCCGCTACGCGGGTCATCATTGAGGGTCGTGAATATCCGGTCACGGACCTAAAATCAGGAGACCGGGTAGTCATGCAATTGCATAAAGACTCGCGCGGGAATGACTATACGGATCTCATCCGCGTTCGGAAAAACATGCCTCAACAAGGCGAGACCGTCAGGGAATAAGCTAGGATCCATCCGGTTGAGGTCGCGTCTGATCCGGACAGCTTCTTTCTGCTAAATAGCACATTCAGCGAGTCACTTGGGCCCGGGCGCCGATTGTTTCCCGTTCTCTTTGAGCTCACACAAGGTCACGGGAAATTTTCTCGCTTGCATCTCTCATGATGGGCGGCGATGGTCCTTGACTCGAGCATTTCTTCTGACAGATAAATACCTTCCGAGGTTTGCCTCGCAAATTTAGTGACAATTGGAACTGTCCTTTTGCCAAACAACGGCCCTAAAACTTTATGATGTGCGCCTAGAATAAAAGGGCCGACCTCTCGCTAAACGCGCCTTTAGATTTTTTCAATCCCGCGGCGGCAGAGCAATCTGCGCTATTTGACACGAGAGTTCGCCCTCAGATAGGCTCCGGCAGACTTATCACCAACCTCCGCTGCTGAGGAGTTCGCAGCTTCCTGACGGACTGGTACTATCAGAATTACTATAAAAACCCCGATGATACGAGGGACGTCACGCATGAAAAATAAACTTTTCTGTCAAGTTGTCGTCCGGCATTTTCCAGTCGCGATCGTAAGCTTCCTCGCAATCGCTGTCATGTCGTCGGGCGCCGCGCACGCAGGCGAAGCCGGTCCACCCGCCTCCTTCTACTCAGGAAAGACCGTCACGCTTCTAGTTGGCTTCCGGCTCGGAGCCGCCTACGATCTATACGCGCGCCTGACGGCGAGGCACTTGGTCCGGCACATTCCCGGCAGTCCCGCCATCATGATCGAAAACAGCCCGGAGGTGGCCACCAAAACAGCCGAGCGCATCAACCGCGCTGCTCCTGATGGGGCGACGCTCGCGGCTCTGATTCCCGCGCTCTATCTCACACAGCTTACGAGAAGAAGCGAAGCCGCATTTGACTTGGCCAAATTCACCTGGATCGGCACTCCTACAAAATCGCATTATCTGCTCTATATGCGCATGGACGCCCCGTATAAAACAATGCGTGATATCAAGGAATCCTCTGTCGCGCCCGTTTGCGGCGCTGGAGAGGAGACGACGACCGGCTACTATTTGCCCAAATTATTCGAGGAAACCCTCGGGACGACGTTCAAGATCGTCGCGGGGTTTAAAGAGGGGCCGGATGTCGACAGCGCCGTCGAGCGGGGCGAGCTTCAGTGTCGCGCGCTCACGATCGACGGTTTCTTTTCTCACGAGCCCTATCCTACCTGGCTCAAAACCGGATTCGTCCGCATCCTGCTGCAAACAGGGTCAAAGCGCGATCCGAGATTGCCCGGCGTTCCAACGCTTAATGGACTGATGGACGAATACAAGACCTCGGATGCCAACCGGCGGCTCGCGAAGCTGGTTCTTGCTTCTAGCGAATTCGGCCGCCCGGTAGTTGCGCCTCCCGGCATCCCTCAGGATCGCGCGACGATTCTCCGCGATGCCTATAACAAAGCCATGAAAGATCCTGCTCTCGTCGCTGAAGCGAAGAAGGAGAACCTTGAACTTAACCCCGCTGCAGGTCAGGAACTGGAGGCTCTAGCCAAGGAAATAGTCACCCAGCCGCATGAAGTCGTGGAACGAATGCAAAAGCTATTGGGAAAATAAAGAGGAGATTTCATGAAAAGACAGTTCTTCATGGCTCCAGCCAAGGGCGGCGGAATTCTAGGACAGGCGCCGAAAAAAGAGGAGATAGAAAAGGCACTTCATCCGGGCGAGGGTTTGCCGGGAGGCGGACAGTTAGAGATCCGCATGGAGGTCTCCTCAGAGCATCCCGATCCTGATGTTTTGGAAGTCGCCCGCCGGTTCAAATCTTACAATCTGGAGAGTTGGCATTCGGAGTGGATGAGAGTTGCGGAAAAGAATGAGGAACTGGCCGCGGGCTTCGAGCGCGAGCAGCGCAAGGTGACGGCTCATGAATTTTACCGGCGGGCGGCACACTTTTACCGGCAGGCCCTTGTCTATATGCCGGAATCCGATCCCCGCATGCTCCCAACTTACGACAGGCTCAAACAGATGTTTGACAGAGCCTGGAGTTTGGTTTCCCCGCCCTTTGAGCGAGTGCAAATCCCTTATGAAGGGCATGTTCTTGACGCTCTTTTCTATCCTGCGCGCGGCAAGCCGGGAGCGCGCTTTCCCGTGGTTTACAACTATGCCGGCGCGGATGGGATTTTGCTGCGGGGAGACGAAGGTGGCGCGGGGGCCAATCAGTATGTGCGGCGGGGAATGAGCTTCATCGACGTAGACGGTAACGGGGGCACGCTGCGGCTAAAGAAGCTCTATGCGCCGGCGGATTCCGAAAGAGTCGCTAAAGCAGTCATCGATTATCTGATCCGTCGTCCTGACGTGGATTTAAATCGTATCGCGATTCACGGCTCAAGCATGGGCGGTTATTCAGCGCCACGCTGCGCGACAGCGGAAAAACGCATCAAAGCCGTGGCGGTCTGGAGTGGCGCCTACAGTTTACGCGAGGACATCTTCGATTATTATCCGCCTATTCAAGATCGTCTGCGCTGGTTGATCGGGGCTAGGGATCTCGCTGAGGCGCGAAAGAAGATTGCTGAATTTACGCTGGAGGGGAGGGCCGACCGCATCGAATGTCCGCTGCTGGTGGGTTATAG
>VBLN01000371.1:0-2087 GCA_005878685.1 Deltaproteobacteria bacterium
ACGGATTGTCGAGCGCGCCGTCGCTCTCGTCCCCGAAGGGCGCCGGCTCTTCGCCCGGATGACCGTCCGCGAAAATCTCGAGCTCGACGCTTTCACCCAGCGCGCTCAAACAAAGCGGCAGGACCAGATCGAGCGCGTCCACGCTTTCTTTCCCCGTCTCTTCGAGCGCGAACGTCAGCTTGCCGGATCGCTTTCCGGCGGCGAGCAGCAGATGCTCGCGCTGGCGCGCGCGCTCATGGGACTCCCGCGCCTGCTGCTGCTCGACGAGCCGTCGCTCGGACTCGCGCCCAGAGTCGTCGAGTCGATATTTTCCATTCTCGCCGAGCTGCATCGCGAGGGGATGAGCCTGCTGATCGTGGAACAGAACGTGCAGACGGTCCTAAACGCCGCGCAGCGCGCCTACATTCTCGAAGGTGGAAAGATTGTCGGGGAGGGCGAAGGTCAAAGACTGCTGCAAGACGATCACGTCCGCGCCGCCTACTTGGGTCCGCTGGCGCGAGGAGGATCTTCCTTCAAGACTTTCGTCTCCTTCGTGGTCCAAATCCTCTCACCACGAAGAGCACGAAGCGCACAAAGTTTGGGTCGCGCAAAACGCCAGGGAACGAAAATCCGAAATCCGAATATCGAAATCCGAAACCGTGTCTTTGCGCGAGTCATCTTAAATTCGAATTTCGAAGCCCGAAATCCGAAACCATTTGGAGTTTAGTCCGGTCATTTGAAATTGTTTCGAGTTTCGGATTTGGTGCTTGGAATTTGCCTTCCGGTCTTTCAGAAGGCTTGTCGAAACGATGATTCTCACGCAGCAGCTCATTTTGGGATTGCTCGTCGGAGGTCTCTACGGTCTGGCCGCCGCCGGCCTCTCGTTGACGTTCGGAGTGCTCCGGGTCTTAAACGTCGCGCACGGAGAGCTGCTGATGTTAGGGGGCTACGGAACCTTCTGGCTCTTTGCGCTGTGGCAGATTGACCCGTTTCTTTCTCTTCTCGGCGTCGGGCCGGCCATGTTCGTGCTTGGAATGCTCCTCTATTGGGGGCTGTTTCAATTCGTCGTGAAGGCCCACGAAGAAGTTCGCATCAAAAATTCGCTGCTGATCGGCTTCGGCCTCACCTTGGTCTTTCATGCGTTGGCCATTCGGCTTTGGACGGCCGACGAGCGGGCGGTAACCACCGACTATGCGGGCGCCGTGGTCAGGGTCGGCGCTTTCGCCATCCCTCTCGTCCGTCTGAGCAGCCTCGTGCTCGCCTTTGCGATTCTCGCGGCGCTTCATCTGTTTCTCGCAAAGACGCGCTGGGGCCGCGCGATTCGAGCGACTGCGGAAGATTGGGAGGCTGCCGCCTTGATGGGAATTCCGGTCGGGAGGACCTACCTTCTCGCCTTTGCCCTTGGAACGGCGCTGGCGGGAATCGCGGGAGGACTGGTCAGCGTTTCGTATTCGATCAGCCCGTCGATCGGCCTCGAGTGGACCTTGAAGGCCCTGATCGTGGTGGTGCTGGCAGGGCTCGGATCGCTCTTTGGCAGCTTCGCCGGCGGTATTCTACTCGGGCTCGCGGAAGCGACGAGCGTGGTGTTTCTCGGCGGCCCGTATCGCGAGGTGGTGGGACTCATCCTCTTTCTCATCATCCTGCTGGTGCGCCCTCAGGGGCTGTTCGGAGGGGATTCGCCGCCTTTCCGCTCTTTACCGCGCGCAATGACCTGCTCAACCTCGGAGTTCAAATCTTCCTGGCCGTGACTCTGGCCCAGAGCTGGAATCTGCTCGGAGGCTATGCCGGGCAGATCACTCTCGGCCACGCTGCTTTCTTCGGTCTCGGCGCGCTGGTCACGCGAATGCTCTGGGCGAATGGCGCGCCGCTCCTCTTGGCGGTCGCCGCGGGCGCGCTGGTGGCGACGGCGGTTGGTATCTTGATTGGAGTCCCGGCCTTCCGCCTCCGCAACGCCTACTTTGCCATCGGCACGCTCGGCCTCGCAGAGATCCTCCGCATCACGGTCGGGAATCTCATGCCGGAGATCTCGACGATTCCCGCGGCCGCGCTTGCCTCCTATAATATCGTACCGCGCTATTACCTCACTTTGGCTCTGGCGGTGCTCTGCG
>VBLN01000371.1:2187-4861 GCA_005878685.1 Deltaproteobacteria bacterium
GCCGGACTCGCCGGCGGCGCCTTCGCCTACTATCATGTGAGTTACTACCCGCAGCACCCCTTCTCCCCCGTCTGGACCTTTGACGCCGTGCTTATCGCTTTTATCGGCGGCGTTGGAACCATCCACGGGCCCGTGTTGGGCGCGCTCTTTTATGTGATCCTGAAGGAAGTGCTGGCGGTTCAATTGGTCGAGCTACACCTGTTAATCTTTGGCGTGCTTTTCATTTTGGTCGTGCTGTTTCTCCCCGGCGGCCTGGTCGAAGCATGGTCTCGCGTGCGGCGCTTGATCGCCCGCAGCGGATGAAGCTCCGATGGCACTGCCTCCGTGGCTCGGGGAGGCTGCCTTTCAATCACTACCTCCCCCTTGACGCCGATTTCGGATTTCGACTAGCCTTGATCTAACTCAAGGCTGGAGTCCTTACGCATCCTTCGTTTCTTCAACGACGGAACAGCCGGCGGCCAGCGAGGTGCAATATGAAAAGAGCCTTTCTTCCGTTTCTCTGCTTGTTGTCGTGGAGCTTCGATGCCCAGGCCCAGGCTCCCTTCTATCAGGGGAAAACGATCAGGATTGTCGTCGGCACTCCTCCGGGCAACCTCTATGATCTATGGGCACGCCTGATCGCCGCTCACATGGGGAAACACATTCCGGGGAACCCCGATTTCATCGTCCAGAATATGGCCGGCGCGGGACACGTCGTCGCGGCGAACCACCTTTTTTCCATTGCGAAACCGGATGGCTTGACCTTGATCGGCTCGATCATTCCGTCGCTCTATCTCAATCAGCTGGTGGGACGGAAAGAAATCCAGTTCGACTGGGCTAAATTTAGCTGGATCGGTTCCCCGGCTCGCGGCGAGTCCCAGATGTACATGCGCGCCGATACTCCTTACAAGACGATCGAAGATGTCCGCACCGCCAAAGAGCCGCCCAAATGTGGCGCTACCGGGGTCACCGGTCCGGATTCTTATCTGCCCAAGCTGTTGCAGGAGATCTTGGGCGCCAAATTCACTATCGTCGCCGGCTATCCGGGAGGAACCGATATCGACCTCGCGGTCGAGCGCGGTGAGATTCACTGCCGCGCCTTCACCATCGAGGCTTTTTTCGGCCGCGAGCCTTACTTCACCTGGCGCAAGAAGGGATTTGTGCGAAACCTCTTCCAGACAGGAAACAAAAGGGACTCAAGACTGCCCGAGACTCCCACCGTCGCCGAACTGATGGACCAATACAAAACGCCCGATCCCGGCCGGCGCCTGTCAGCGGTGCTGCTCGCGGCCGACTCCATGGGACGACCCATGCTCGGGCCTCCCGGAGTTCCGGCGGATCGCCTAAAGATTCTGCGCGAGGCTTTTCGAAAGACGATGAGCGATCCGCAGTTCCAGGAGGAAGTGAAGAAGAGAAATTACGAGTTCGACCCGGTAAACGGTGAAGAGCTTGAGAGGGTGGCCAAGGACATCACGAGCCAGCCGCCGGAGATCGTCGAGCGACTAAAGAACGTGCTAGGAAATTAAACAAGAAGCCCGGCTGGGAGAGAACCCAGTCCGGGCTTCGTCAGTCAAAGGATCTGTTGGCGCCGAGACGCCGATCACGCGCCCTGCTTCGGAGCCGCCGGCTTGAGAGCCGCCAAGACGCGCTCCGGCGTGAACGGCACTTCGCGCAGGCGCGCTCCGGTGGCGTTGAAAATCGCGTTGCCGATCGCCGCCGCTAACGGAATCGTGGACGGCTCGCCGGCGCCGAGGGCCGGCATCTCCGGCCGATTGATCAGCACGATCTCTACGTCCGGGACATCCGGGAAAGTGATGATCGGGTAGCTCGACCAGTCGTTGTTTTTCACGCCGGAGGCGTCGAACTGAACCTCCTCCATGAGTGCCCGGCTCGTGCCCTGAATGATGTTCCCCTCGATCTGGTTTTTGAGGCCGTCCGGGTTGATGATGAGACCGCAGTCGTGCGCAATGGTGATCCGCTTGACGCGAACGCTGCCGCTGGATTTGTCCACGTCGACGTCCGCGACGGCGGCGACATAAGTATTCGCGCGCTGCGTTACCGCCACGCCCCTTCCCGTAGCCGTGTTCCCGCTTGCGGCCGGAGCCGGCGACGTGTGCGCTTTCCATCCTGCCTTTTCCGTCGCCGCCTTAAGGACATCGGTTCCCCTCTTGTTGTTGGTCAGATGGCGCAGCCGGAACTCGACCGGATCGGCGCCCTGATCGGCGGCGATCTCGTCCATAAAGCTCTCGCTCGCGAAGCAGCGGGCCAAGTCCCCAGGAGAACGCAAGTGGTTGGTCCTGAGAGGCGTTTCATCGGGATGCGTCCAGGGGATGAGCGCCGCTACGCACTTTTGATTCTCGAACGCATAGATCTCGCCGGCGCCCTGGTTGCCGTTGGGACTCCCCGGAGCCGTGGGTTTCATGCCGATCTGCCTGGAGGCCAGTAGATACGTTCCCTGGCCCGTGACGGCGGTCAATAAGAAACTTCGGTCCATGAAATCCCATGTCGTGATATTGCCTTTGTCATCAGCGGCCGCCCGGACCATGTCCAATTGCGCCGGTCCCTTCGGCTCCCAGCCATGCTCGTCCTCGCGCATCCACTGCAGGCGCACCGGCTTGCCGACGGCGCGCGAAAGCAAAGCAGCATCCTCCGAAACGTCGTCCGCGCCCAAACGACCGTAGCAGCCGGAGCCCTC
>VBLN01000372.1:0-2574 GCA_005878685.1 Deltaproteobacteria bacterium
GCGACAGACCGGTCGTCAGACTGGACCCGGCGCTCGATGCCCTCGTCTCTCCCGACGCCAAGTTGGAACTGGTGAAAGGCGGCTTTGGATTTACCGAGGGAGCGCTCTGGGTGCAAAAAGGCAAGAGCGGGTACCTGCTGTTCAGCGACATCCCCGCCAATGTGATCTACAAGTGGACGCCCGATGGCAAGGTGTCCGTGTATCTGGACCACAGCGGCTATACCGGACAGGACATCTGGCGCGTCGGTTTTATGCAGACCAACGGTAAGGATCGAAGCGACCCGCTGTTCGAGGAATTCCCCATGATCGGCTCAAACGGGCTGGCGTTGGACCGACAGGGGCGACTCATCATCGCGACGTGGGCGGGTCGTTCAATCGATCGGATCGAAAAGAACGGCAAGCGCACCGTCCTCGCCGATCGCTACGAGGGAAAGCGTTTCGGCGGCACCAACGATGTCGTTGTGAGAAAGGACGGATCGATCTATTTCACCGACGGCTTTGGCGGCCTACGCCTCAGAGAAAAGGATCCCAGGAAGGAGTTGGATTTCAGCGGGGTTTACATGCTTAAGAACGGCAAGGTGACTCTGGTGATCAACGATATACCGAACACGAACGGGCTCGCCTTTTCGCCGGACGAAAAATATCTCTATGCGAATGGCAGCCGCGACAAGTTCGTCAAGCGTTATGAGGTCCAGCCGGACGGCACGCTAACAAACGGCATGATGTTCATCGACATCAGCAAAGATTTGACTCCCGGCATCACCGACGGCCTGAGAGTCGATAGCAAAGGGAACCTCTACGAAACGGCGGCCGGCGGAGTTTGGATTATTTCGCCGGAGGGGAAACATCTGGGTACGATTCTCACGCCCGAGCTTGCTGCCAACGTCGAATTCGGCGACGCCGACCGCAAGACTCTCTATATCGCGGCGCGGACGAGCATCTATAAGATTCGGCTGAACACGCCGGGTATTCCATAGCGCTTCCGGGAGACTGAGGGTCTTGAATCTTCGCGTCCCTCCAGAAACACTCTGCGGCCATGGATTAATTCATTGAGTGGCCACCGGAGACATTGAGTGCTCCGGCGTCCGGTTGAGAGAAGTCGCTCGACGCCAGTCTCTTCGTGAGCTGCGTATTTCCGGTAGACGCGATAGGTGAGGCACAACAGTCTTAACCATCTGCCACTTCCAGCGGTAGCGTGGCTAAACGATAAGCCGGAATGCGACCGTAGATCTCTCAGCGGCCCGGCTGCATTCCCCGCTGCTTGAAGACTGCCGCAGCCTCGGGCGAGGACAGGTAGCGCAAGAGCGCCTTTGCACCCTCGGGCTCCTTTGTGTGTGCGGACACGAAACCCACCAGAGCCGTCGGAGTCGAAATGTCTCGCGGCAGCGGACCGACGACCTCGAGTCCAGGCTCGGTGATGATTTCGCTGATGAAGGTCAAGCCGATATCGACCTCGCGCTTGGCGAGCAGTTCCATTGCGCCTCTGCCGCCCTGGGCGATTTTGATCTTCGGCTTCATCGCATCGGCGATGCCGAGCTTTTGCAAGGTCTCGTTGAAGCTGACCCCCGCGGCCGCGCCACTCGCAGCATTGGGATAGGATATGGCCTTAGACCCGAGGAGAAGCCGCTTGACCGCATCGGCAGTCGAGATGTCGGGCTTCGGCGTGCCGGTGCGCACGGCGACGCCCACGGCTACGGTGGCGAGCGGTGTTTCGCTCGCGGCAACAACGTGACCCGACGCGATCACGGGCTCCAATGGCAATTGCACGATCGGCACGTCGAAGGGCTCGCCCTTGATCACCCGCTCCTTGGTCCCGCCGCCGGAGCCGAACGTCGCCTTGACCTTGTGACCGGTCGCCCGTTCAAAGTCCGGGATTATCTGCTCCACAGCGGCTCTGATGCCGCCGGGCGCAATCAGAGTGACCTCGGCCGCGTGAGCAGCGTCGCAACTCCATACGGCGATGATGGCGATGGCCGACAACAGTAAATATTTCATGGCATTCCTCCCGATTGGCCGTTGATCTGACCGCGCTGTGTACTTCCATACCTAAAAGTTTTCGCGGCTTGCACAAATTCTCCAGTGGCTATGCTGATTGTATCGATCCAAAACAGATCTCACCGCGGAGGCGCGGAGTAAAGAGTTTTTGATCAAAAATAGTCCGAACTCTGCGAACTCCGTGCCTCTGTGGTGAAATAAGGATTGGTGCTTTGGTTGCGGCTTCGTCGCGCATCGTCAACGCCGTGGCTCAGGTCGGAATCTTCATGAGCTTAGCGGCGTTGCCTCCGAGGATCGCGATGCGCTCCGCGTCGCTCAAACCAGGCGTGTTGATGACATGATCCACGGGCCCTTTCACCCAGGGAACCGCGTAATCCGTACCAATCATGATCTGGCTCGCGCCGTGCTCATTGACCAGGTGGCGCAGCGCTTCGGACGTAAATACCAGCGAATCGAAATAGAGCTGCTTCAAATATTCGCTGGGCTTTTTCTTCAAGGTCGGACCTCTGCATTGGTCGGGAAACACCGAGCAGCCGTGATCCATTCGGGCGGCGTAGGACGGCAGGAAGCCGCCGCCGT
>VBLN01000372.1:2580-3863 GCA_005878685.1 Deltaproteobacteria bacterium
TTGGGGAAGCGGTCGAGGGTGTTTTCGAAGATCAGGTGGGCGAGCGCGAGGGATGTTTCCAGCGGGTTGCCGATCACATTGCCGAGCGCGCTGCTGCCCTGGATCCGTTTGGCTATACCGGTCGATGCCGGGGCAGTCTGCGGATGGATGAAGACCAGCGCCTGCAGCTCTTCGGCCTTTTTCCAGAAGGGGTCGAACCTGGGCGCGGCGATTTCCTCGCCCTCGACGCTGCCTCCGATGGCCGCGCCGACCAGGCCCAAGCGCTTCATGCCGTGCTCGAGCTGCTCGGCCGCAAGCTCCGGAAACTGCAACGACACGGGGGCGTAGCCCAGGAAGCGGCCGGGAATGACCTGGCACATCTCCGCGAGCTTTTCACTCTGGACGTCGAACATCCGGCGCGCGAGATCGCGGTCCGCCGCGTACCAGAACGCATTGATGCTGAGCACCTGCACGTCGATGCCGTCATTGTCCATGTCCGCGACGCGCTGAGCGTTAACCGGAAAGCCAAGGTTCCCCTCGAGCTGTCGGCGGCCCCGTTCCTCGAATTGCGTGCCTTTGACGACGTCGAGCACGGCCGGCACGGCGCAGTGCGCGTGCACGTCCACGGTCTTCACCCGGCGGCCGCCTACCGTGATCTCCCGGCGCCTTGGGGCGCCGGCCGGTTGACCAAACGCATGTCCGAGCCCGCAGCCGACGCAGACCACTCCGGCCGAGGCGGCAGCCGCATATCTCAAAAACCCTCTCCGATTGAGCATGGCATCCTCCCGAACAAATTTCGGCATTACTATCCTTGAAAGTTTTTCCAGCTTGCGCAAATTGCCTGGCGGTTTGTACCTTTCGGGCTACAGGCCCTGATTCTTATTCTCGCGCCAAGACGCCAAGCAATTGCAAACAAAATCCGAAGCTCGAAATCCGAAATGAGCTGTTTTGGAACTTTGTGTTTTTGATCATTTAGAATTGTTTCGAATTTCGGAATTCGAATTTGGGATTTGTAGTTTCGTCTTGGCGGCCTTTGCGTCTTTGCGCGAGTCACTTCAATTTGGTTGCGGCTCAACCGCGCTGCGATGACTCAGCCCGGCGCTCGATCGCATCCGGCGGCGCCCCGCCATAAACCTGTGCGCCCGTCAGCGAATGGCGATCGGCGCTACCGCCGAGCCGGTACCGCCTTTGATCTTCAGCGGCTGCACGATGAAGGCGAATTCGTAGGCGCTCGCCGCTGCCAGCGCCTCCAGCTCCAGATTCTCGATCAAGTAGATGCCGTGCTGGATCAGCATCATGGCATG
>VBLN01000373.1:0-4378 GCA_005878685.1 Deltaproteobacteria bacterium
AATCCCATCTTCCAGATCGGGGCGGGGCTCTTCGCCGGCGGCGGACCTCTTTCTCTGGCCATCATCTTCGACAATTCGTTAAGCATGAAATGGAGCCGGCAAGAAGAGGGCTTCAAGCAGGCGAAAGAAGCGGCCCGCCTGCTGATCTCCTCCCTCAACGAGGGGGATCGAGCCGCTCTCATTCCCACAGACGCGACTGAAAAAACGGAGGCACGACTCAAGGGCGAGAAGGCATTGCTCCTCAAGGAACTGGATGCCACCGAAATTTCGGCCGGGACGGCGGACTTTGCCCTGGCTCTGAAGAAGGCCTACCAGGCCTTAAGAGGCCCGGCCGCCCAGAAAGAGATCTGGCTGTTCACGGACATGGCTCTTACCGGCTGGGACCGCTTCAACCTCGCAGCCGTGGGACAATACGACTCCCTCATTCCCGTAAAGATCATCAGCGTCGCAAGTCAGGAATTGCCCCTGAATGCGACGATCAAAGAGCTAACGATCCAAGGCCAAGGCATAGGCGTGGGATTGCCGCTTCAATTGGAGGCTTCGTAAGGAAATCAGGGATCTGCTCGTGCAGCTTAACGTGGACGAACAGAATCGAGAGCAAAGACTCGTCTCTCTGCCTCCCAAGAGAGAATTAACGGTTCCCTTTCGGTTCAGCGTGAATCAGCCCGGAGCGCATCAAGGCTATGTGAGCCTTAAAAAGGCAGGTCTCGCCGGGAACCCCGTCGCCTACTTCACGCTTAAGGCGCAAGAGAAACTCAAAGTCTTGCTTGTGGATGGCGATCCCCAAACTTCGCTGGTCCAGAGCGAGACTTTTTTCCTCAGCCGCGCCCTCAATCCCACGGGAGAGAGCGATGCTTCGGTTTTCCTCCCCACGGTGATCATCCCGGAAGGGCTGAGCGCCGCTTCTTTGGATTCCTATCAAGTCCTCATCCTCTGCAATGTGCCGGCGATCCCTGATCCTCTGCTGCCGAAATTGAAAGATTTTCTCCAACGCGGCGGAGGGTTGCTCATTTTTCTCGGGGATCGTGTCCAAGCAGAGGACTATAACCTCAAACTGCTTCAATCCTCTCCATCTGTCCTCCCCGGTCGAATCACCGATAAGAAGAGCCTGTCTGAAGCCGCGGCGGAAAAGATTGGCAAAGTGAATACGGCCCATCCGGCACTCCAAGGCTTTAGCGATCAGCTCCTGAGGGAATCTCTGCTATCCGCGAGAGTTCGGGGTTATATCCACAGCGAGATGGCCGACCGATCGCCGCTGATCGCGCTGGCCAATGGGGAGCCGCTGCTACTGGAGAAAAAAATGGGTTCGGGAAAGGTCATGCTCGTCACTACATCCGCGGATCGGGATTGGAGTGATCTGCCGTTGAAGACCGCCTATCTGCCGCTCATGCAATCTCTTATCAGCTACCTGGCAGGCGGAAAGAGAGGGGTTTTCGATGCCGGCATCACTGCGGGAGAGGCCAAGGTCTTTTCTCTCCCGCCATCTTACGTTGGAAAGAATTTGAGAATCGTTAAGCCGGACCGCAAAGAAAGAGAGATCCCTGTGGTTGCGAGCAGAGATGAGGCGGCGGCTTCTTTCGAAGAGAACAATCTGGCTGGAATCTACTGGTTGGTCGTTACAAGCGGAATCGAACCGGCAGGTTTAGCTGAATTCTATCCAGTCAATTCGCCATTCCTGGAATCCCGGGTCGCCGCCATAGATGGCCGCGAGCTTCAAGCCAAGCTGAATCCGATCCGCGCAGAAGTCGTCCCCATCGAATCCTTGAGTAACGGCGGAAAGCGGACCGACCTCTCTCTTCCCTTACTGCTCCTTCTCATTGTAACCTTGGTCTCAGAGGGATGGCTGGCTCAGAGATTCTGATTGCAAGGACTGAGTTATGAGTGATGAGTAATGAGGCCCTCCTTCCCGATCCAGCCTTCATCCCTCATGACTCGATACTCATTACTTTGTGACATGAACAGAAGATCGTTCCTCCGGGTGCTTTCTTACAGCCTGCTTGCGGGCTCCGGGCTGGCGGCGAAAAACCTCATAGCCGCTGACGAGCCGGAAAAAACGCGTGCGACCCAGTTTGTCTTCGCACAGATAAGATATCGCGGCGGAGATTGGAATCCCCATCCGCTGGCGGCAACTCCCCTCATGGAGGAATTGATGCTGCGCACCAGCGTCGAGGCAGCGACCGCCCGGCAAGAAATCGACCTCAGAAACCCCAATCTCTTCTCTTATCCATTCCTCTATATTGCGGGCAAGTATGACTTTGAGCCCTTCAACCGCGAAGAGATCGAGATTCTTAGGCGCTTTCTCTCTTATGGGGGCTTTCTTCTAGCCGACGACGCCCTGGGTCAGCCGGGTTATGGCTTCGACAAGAGCCTCCGGCAAGAGATAAAAAAAATCTTCCCGGATAAGGAGTTCACGCGGCTCCCCTCCGGCCACGCGGCGCTCAGAAGCTACTATCTCCTCAGAAGAATTGGCGGTACGCGCATGGTCTATCCCTACGTTGAGGGAATCAACCTGGGAAATACAACGCCGGTGATCTACTGCCAGAACGACCTCGGCGGCGCCTGGGAGAGAGATCAGCTTGGCAAATGGGTCAATCCCTGTACTCCTGGCGGAGAAGAGCAGAGAAGGGATGCCTTTCACCTCGGCATCAACCTCATCCTCTATGCCATGACAGAAAACTACAAAGAGGATTTGATCCACGTCCCCTTTATCCGCCGCAGGCTGTCGCGGTGAGCGCATGACAGATCTCTTTGTCATTGGTGGCATTCCCTGGTGGGCCGTCCTGCTCATCGCCCTGGCGGCCTTGGCGGTCCTTACCCTGCAATTTCTAAGCCTCAAACAGCGGCTGAGCCGGGCGCGCAGTTGGGCCCTGACTCTTCTCAGAGGCTTGGTCTATGCATTCCTTATCTTCTTTCTCTTGAGTCCTGGCCTGCTGGAAAGGCGGATCACAAAACTACGCCGGCCGCTGGCGCTCCTCGTTGACACCTCGCAGAGCATGGGTTTTCCCTCCAGTCCCGATTCCGGCCAGAGCGGCGGCAAAACAAGGAGCCGTCTGGATCTCGTCAAGGAAAATCTCCTCGCGGGAAAGGAGCCGCTCATCCAGACACTGGAGCGAGATTATGATCTGCGGATCTACCAATTCGGCACCGGTCTGGCGCCGCTCGGATCGAACTCTATCCCCCAGCTTTCCGCTCAAGGCAGAGGGACTCGATGGGATCGCCAACGGGGAAATCAAAGCCGTGGAAGATTCGAACTCCTTTCCTTTGCCAATCTTCCCTGTCGGGGTCGGAGAGAGCCAGGGGTTTATCGACATCCGCATCGCCGATGTTAGAGTTCCGGAATTCGCCTTTCGCGGCAGAGAGATCAAAGTGGATTTCGCCGTCGAAGCCTATGGCCTGGCCGGCAAAACCATCCCGATTTATTTCAACCGCGGTCAAAACCTGCTCTCCAGCCGCACCATTAACATCGATAAGGACGCCTTTACCCAGCGGGTGACCTTCGGCTACACTCCCAAGGAGATCGGCTCCCACAGCTTTACTCTAAGCATTCCCCCTCAGTCAGGAGAGCAGATCACCCACAACAACCAACAAGACTTTAGGGTCGAGGTGCAGCGGGACAAGATCCGAGTCCTCACGCTCTCCGGCGCCCCCTCGTGGAACTACCGCTTCTTGCGCATGGGCCTCAAGCAGGATCCCTCGATCGATCTCGTGTCGTTTGTCTTTCTCAGAACCCCTACCGACAGCGTCGATGTCCCGGACAGCCAGCTCAGTCTCATTCCCTTTCCAATCGACGAGCTCTTTTTGGAGGAGCTCAAAAACTTTGACGTCGTCTTCATGGACGACTTCTCTTACCGCTCCTACTTCAATACCCGCTATCTAGAAAGGGTCAGAGACTTTGTCCGCGACGGAGGCGGGCTCGCAATGCTTGGAGGCGTGCGCTCCTTTGACAGCGGCGGCTATGGGGAGAGCCCGCTACGAGAGGTCGTGCCCGTCGAGATGGACGGCAAAGGCGCCTATCAAAAGGGGAGATCTCTGCGCGCGATCCCTACAGCATCGGGGAAGGTACATCCGATCACTCGCCTCCTTCCCGATCCCAAGGCTAACGAGGAGGCGTGGAAGAGGATGCCCGCGCTCACCACTCTGAATCAAGTGCTGCGCGCTAAAGGTGAGGCGCTGCTTATGGCCGGAAGCGATGGTGGCGGCGGAGAATCTCCGCTTTTAACTGTGGGCAGGTACGGGAAGGGGCGCACCTTGGCGCTGATGAGCGACGATCTCTGGCGCTGGAACTTTATCGCCGTTGGGGTCAAGGAAAGCCCGCAAAATCACCTCAAGCTGATCCGCCAGGCGGTCCGATGGCTAGCTCAGGAGCCCTCGTTTGAAC
>VBLN01000373.1:4406-9335 GCA_005878685.1 Deltaproteobacteria bacterium
GGCGGCTCCGGAATGCCAGGGGAGAAGATCGATTTTAAAGTTCGTGTGCTCAAAGATGACTTCACCCCAGCCGCCCAGGCCACAGTACGGCTGAGGGTCATCGGTCCCGAGGGAGAACCTACTACGGTGGAAGCGTTTCCGGATAAGGAAGAGGGAGACTACAGGGCCGAATTCACCCCGACGAAGGAAGGCTCCTACCGGCTAGAGGCCGAGGCCCAGCTGGCCGGCAAGATTCTGGGAAAAGACAGAAAAAGTTTCCGGGTGGTCTTTCCTTACGGCGAGACCGAAGACGGGCGGCCGCGGCCGGAGCTGCTAAAAAAGATCGCCGAAAAGAGCCAGGGGGAGTTTATACCGATCTCCGAGTGGAACGGGAAGAGCCTGGAGCGGATCGAGTCGCAGCTTGCGGCCCACTCTCCATCAGAGATCGTCGAGAGTCGGCAGATCCGACTCTGGAGCAGCCTCTGGACCTTCTCCCTCATTCTCCTGCTACTGTGCATCGAATGGTGGCTGCGCCGAAAATGGGGACTAGTTTAGTCTTGAGTTTCGAGTTTGGAGTTTCGAGGTAACCTGAAACCTCAAACCCGAGACTCGGAACCAAGTATACGAACGAGAGAAGTGGCAAACGCAAGGTCAAAAACCGCAACTTTCCTCCTGCTGACTCTACTCGTAGGCTTCCCGAGCCGCGCGCTGAGCTTCTGTCATGAGCTCGAAGTGGTGCAGGGAGGCATCGTCAAGGTTGCAACCAACAGCGCGGCTCCTATTCTAGTCGAATGGTTCGGCCACGCGACTTTTCAGATCACGTCTTCGAAAGGAACCAGAATACTCACGGATCCCCACGGCGCGTTTGATCTACCCCATCCCACTCTTCCCCAGCATATCGTCACCACCAGCCACCAGCACGGACCGCACAACAGCATCGGCATGGCCAAAGGCAATCCCGTCGTTCTGCACGGGCTAACGCCAGCGGGAGAGAACTGGCAGAAAATATACACGACCGTCCAGGACGTTTCCGTTTACTCCGTGCCAGCCTACCACGACAAGAGCCAGGGACTCCAAAGAGGAAAAAACGCGATTTTTGTCTTTCGGGTGGACGAGATCTGCGTCGCTCACCTCGGAGACCTCGGCCACCTGCTCACTCCGGATCAACTCAAAATGCTCGGCAAGATCGACATTCTCTTGGTGCCCATCGCAGGCGGCTTCTATACCGTGACAGCCAGTGAGGCACGAGAGGTGACTAAACAGGTGAATCCCAGAATAGCGATTCCGATGCACTATTGGTGGGACGGCGCCGTGGATGAATACATCAGAGACAACTCGCGCGTGAAGACGTTGAACGGACGCGTGCTCAAAATCTCAAAGCAGGAGCTGCCCCAACCGACGCAGACAGTTGTTTTCTCCTTGAACTCCCGTTGAGATATTCGACTTGATGACGTCGCATTCGTTGATATTTTCGCGCCGGTGCGCTAATCGAAAGTCTGGCAAGCAAAACAAAGAAAAGGAGTTGCGATCATGAAAGCCATTCGCGTCCATCAATTCGGAGGTCCGGAGGTTCTTCGGTACGAAGAGGCTCCTCTGCCGGAGCCGGGCAAGGGCGAAGCTCGGGTTAAAATCGAGGCGATAGGATTAAACTATATCGACATCTATCACCGCACGGGTCTCTACCCGCTCAAAACCCCCTTCACATTAGGAATGGAGGGCGCCGGCGTCGTCGACGCCGTAGCAGCTGATGTCACTGACGCCAAAAAAGGCGACCGTGTCGCCTATGCGATGGAACAGGGAGCCTACGCCGAGTACGCGATCGCGCCTGCGTGGAAGCTAGCGCCAGTGCCACAAAGCATTGACAGCCGGACAGCGGCAGCAACGATGCTGCAAGGAATGACGGCTCATTATCTGACCCACGACACTTACCCGCTCAAAAAAGGCGAGACGGCTCTGATTCATGCGGCAGCCGGCGGGGTCGGGTTGCTTCTGACTCAAGTCGCGAAGCGGCTGGGAGCGACCGTCTTCGGCACCGTCTCAACCGAGGAAAAGGCGCGGCTCGCACGCGAGGCCGGAGCGGATCAGGTCATCCTTTACACCCAGACTGACTTTTCAGCGGAGGTCAAAAGACTCACCAATGGCCGCGGCGTGCACGTGGTCTACGACTCCGTCGGCCAGAGCACTTTTGAAAAGAGCCTCGACTGCCTGAGGTCGCGGGGATATTTAGCTCTCTTCGGCCAATCGAGCGGCCCGGTCCCGCCATTCAATCTCGGCACCCTCGCCGGCGACCGCGAACAATTACTTCGTCGCGCCAGCGATCTCTTCAACTGGATCGCCTCGGGCCAATTGAAACTCAAAATTGACCGGACCTTTCGTCTCGCAGAAGCAGCCGAGGCGCACCGCCTCCTGGAAGGGCGAAAGACAACCGGCAAGGTGATACTGACCCCTTAGAGCATGGACGGGCAGTCGATCATCATGAAAGAAAAGATAGCCAGAACTATCTTTAGGATTTGGTTTTTCTTAGGAGTGTTCGGATTTCTTTCCGGCCTTGGACATGGAGTGTACGGCGCGGAAACAGGGCTGATCCCAACCACTGCGGTCTATGGGGTCATAAGCACCGACGCCGTCTACCTCTGGATGGCTTATGAGAAGGGGATTTTTAGGAAAAATGGTCTGGACGTTAACCTTAGCCACATTCCGACCAATCAAGCCGTGCAGGCGTTGGTTGGCGGAAAAGTGAATTTTTCCACTACGGGTCCCCAGGCCTTGGAGGCGGCGCTTGCGGGCTCGGACACAGTTTACATCCTGGGACCCATCAACAGCTTCGTGCTTTCGATTTATGGCAGGAGCGAGATCGCCGGAATTCGCGGGCTCGCCGGCAAGACCATCGGGGCTACAAATAAGGGAACACCCACTGACATAGCCGGAAGGCTCGTGCTCAAACAAAATGGTCTCACCCCTGACGCAGACGTGAAGTTCGCCTATCTGAAGGAGATACCAGCGCTGGTCGCCGCCCTCAAAGAGGGCGTTATCGATGCGGCGATCATTCCGCCGCCAAACACATCGCAGGCGAGGAATTTGGGCCTCAAAGAGCTTTTGAACGTCACCGAATTAAAGATCCCGTTTGTGCAGCATGCCGTGGCTACGACTCGCTCCTATATCAACGCTAATCCAGACGCCACGATGCGCTTCATTCGCAGCGCCGTCGAAGCGTTGCAATTCACCCTAAGGAATCGCCCGGAAGCGCTTTCCATCATGGCCAAATATACGAAGATCACCGACCCGGAGCTTCTCAAAGAGGCTCTCGATGCCTATGACAAGGCCTGGGAGAAGGTCCCGCTTCCTTCCCAGGCGGCGATTGAAGCGGTGCTGGCCGCTTCCCCGAATCCCAAGGCTAAAGGGGCAAAGTGGGATCAATTCGTTGATGACCGCTTTGTTAAAGAGCTGGCAGCCTCCGGAGTTTTCAAATAGGGTTGTCGGTCGACCCCTTCATTGCTCTATACTCTTCTTTTATCTGCTTATGTTTTCAGATGGTGCTGTATTTCCTCATCCGCTCGAGTACGGGGACAATTCTGGGAAGCAATTTGATGCAGTAACGGTTCCCGACCGGCTGGCCGTGCTCACGTTTAGCAAATGCGATATTAAGTATCTGGTAATGACTTAGAAAGGAGTTCTAGGTCATCGGCAATAATTTCTATCTCCATCACAAAGGAAGGCTTCTCATATATCTTCGACAAATTCGGTCGGTGCAGGCGTTCGGGCAGCCTTCTGTGCAGTTCAGCTCTGACCGTTTTAGATTCTGCCAAAAGTTTTTCTTTGTAATCACGTACGGTAGAGTCGGTTGCCTCCTTCAAATTTTTTTCATACTGGTCTCTGATCCTCTGCCGTTCTGTGGTCCTACTAGTCAGATAATTTGTCTGATAGTCGGCCATCAATTCCCGATCCTTTTTATTGTAAGAATCGACTAGCCCTCGGATCTTTGTCACTAATCCTAAAGCTGTGCTTTTGAGTTGCTTGTTTGAATCACTGGAATATGGGCTTGCAGCATCAGAGTAAAGTGTCAAACGCAGCACCGCGGCAGCAGTAAGGCCTGCAAGAATCACAAGGAACAGAAAGGTCTTGCCTTTAGTGAACATGACGAATGTCTACGCCAACATGACTCCGTTCACAAGCTAGCTCAACACGGCGAGCCTGATAACATCCCGCGGCCTTCTACCCCGAGCCAAAGTGATAGGAATCTCCTTTCGGGTTGTAGGCAATCGGGAAAGCTGTCAATTTGAAAGCGATCTGTAGACAGGATTTAGACCGTAATCATATTGCCAAGAGCCTCTGCCTATTTACAGCCATCTTCGTCTAAACGGAGCGCTATGGTCAAGAGCTTCAAATCCAGCAGAGCCGGGCTCAGGTTGACAACGAAGAGCAAATTCCAAAGAAAATGAGACGTGCTCAGAGCCGAACTTGGTCAAGATCCGCTGCCCACAGAAGCGAGATCGGCCTTGGGTTCCTTGAGAAAAAGCACCAGGCATAGGATCCCAACGAAAACTATCCCCGCGAGAGCTTGCCAGGCGACCGCGTACGAGTCAGTCGCGTCCACAAGATAACCAAAGAACGGCGTTCCGAAGATCGTTCCAACCGAGTTCGCCGTAATGACCAAACCAAGCGCCGCGCCCGTCTGGGCCGCTCCAGCCAGCTCTCCGATCAGGGCATAAGAGACCCCTTGAAACCCAACCATACAGAGGCCAGCAAGAAAGATCATTGACAACAAAATGATGAGTGGCGTGGCGCGAGTCATAAAACTCATCGTGAGCGAAAGTATCACGGAGAGAACTCCGATCAGAACCAGGACGATCTTGCGCCTTCCTCGAAAAAGACGGTCGCTCACCATCCCCCACCCGACGCGGCCGATCATCCCGCCGAGCTGCACGATCGAGAGCGCCTGGCTCGCCCAGT
>VBLN01000373.1:9340-10999 GCA_005878685.1 Deltaproteobacteria bacterium
TAGGTGAGCAGCGACATTTGGGCCACGAGAAGCACCGCGGTTCCAAAGCTCACGGCTACCAGGCTTTGAACCTGGAAAACGGTCCTAAGTTTCTCGCCGTGGCGGCTGCCGCGATTCGTCTGCGCGAATTCGTGCGCCGGCTCTTGCCAGAGCGCAAAAAAGAAAAATCCGAAAAGCAGATTGATCATTCCGATCGCGGCCAGGGCGCCGCGCCATCCGATAAACCAGACGAGCGAGGGCGCTACTAGAGCAGCCACCACGCCCCCCGCGGGAACACCGGTCTGCTTCGCCCCCATGGCCGTCGCCCGCTCGTCGCGCCGGAACCAGGCCATCACCCCTTTGGTCGATGCCGGATTGAGAAAACTGTAACCCAAACCCGCAAGCAAGAAGCTGCCGAAGGCCCAGCCGAACGAGGGCGCCAAGGCGGCCGCCGCGGTAAAAAGTCCCAAGAACAAATGGCCGTTCAGGGTCGCCGCCCGAACGCCGAGGCGATCGGCCAACCACCCGGCCGCAAAAGAGAGACAGGCCATCCCTGAGTAAAACGCAGTAAAGAAGAGTCCTATTTGGGTCCGAGAGAGTTCAAGCTCCTGCTGATAAAAAGGGGCGAGGGTATTGATCCCGTACTGCGCCGTAGCCCCCACGACATGGCAGAAGGTGATGAGGGTTAAGGCCGCCCAACGGCCACGCTCAGCTGGAGGATAAGACATCGGCAGGTTTCGTGTGCGGCGAGATCAAAACAACGACGGGAGATCAGGTCCCGATACGGACCAAATCGATCGCATCCTGGACCGAGCGGATAATGGACAGCGCTGTCAATCGACCGGTCTTAGGATTTTCGGTGGGAATATTTTCCACGTGCACGCTCAGGCGACCGAATTCTCCCTCCACATCGATGTCGTGACAGTTATGCTTGAGTCCGGGGACCGCGAGGATGCGCACCGTCGTCTTGTCCGGCCCCAAGCCGGCGAGACTGACGGCCGCCGAAACATTGACATTGGCGGGGAAGCCACGGCAGGCCTCGCGAGCGGTGCCCGAGAAGACTTCCCGTTCTTCCCGTAAGCCCGTTAGTGAAATTTTATGTTTAACCAGATACGGAGCGCCCTCAAGTCCCGCGGGAGGCTTGCGCGTGGTGATCCGAACGTGCGCGACCTGCCCGACGCAGGCCGACTTGATGCCATCCAAACCAGCGATGGCGCCCGAAGGCAAAAAAAGCCGGCAGCCACTCTCCCGTGCGCTCGCGAGGATCTCAGGATGATCGAGCAGCGCCCCGACGCTGATCACCATGAGATCCTTCCCTGCTGCAAAAACCTTCTCTGCCAATTCGGATACGAGGTCACCGACGGCCGCTTCGATAATCAGATCGGAGCGCGCAATCAACGAGGTTAGGCCGAGATAGGCCGGAGGGTTGCGTAGCGTTGCAAGAAAAGCTCGCGCGGCCTTCTCGGTGCGGCTAGTGACTCCGGCGATCCGGACGGCAAGCTTTCCCTCCTCAACCGCCTTGAGGAGCGCCCGGCCGATCGCTCCACACCCAACAATTCCGATGGACTTCACCGGGCGAGCTGCGGCTACTCTTTACCCTGCAGGCGGGAGTAACGGGGACCGGCAATGAGGTCATTCAGCTTGGTGCGCTGCTCCTTGCTCAAGAGCGCCTTGCCCTTC
>VBLN01000374.1 GCA_005878685.1 Deltaproteobacteria bacterium
CGGGTTCTGGGGCGCGTGGAAGCAAACGAGAGTTGTATATACTAACTGGCCAAAAATCGGTCCAGATCGAGGGCCCGGAAAATCTGGTTTTGTTGACTATCCAAACGAGTGAGAGTGCGCTCGGACCGGGGGCGACCTCCGATATGCTGTTTTTCCGTGGATTCAGCGGGATAGTAGTTGGTGATCTCTTTGATCTGCTTGAGTTGCTCCATCAGGCGCGACTGGCTGATATGCACTCCCGCCTCGTACACGCGACGGTGAAGGAGAGATACAAGCGTCAGTGCCAGAACGCAGTAGAACGCATGGACACGAAGCATCTGGTCTGTCCAGTGGCGTGGAGGGGAAAAGCTGATGAAATAGGGATCTTTCATGTCTCTGAAGGCTCGTTCGACGTGATGCTGGCCCCGATAGCCAAAGATTATTTCTTCGTCTGTAAGGTCCTGCCGATCAGTGAACAAAATCCGCTTGCCGAGAACGCGCTTCTTCAGTTCGTTGTAGGCTTCGTCGTCGGTCCCAAATTCAATCCCAAGCCGCCCATGCTTGTGAGTAACTCTACCCCGAAGAAAATCACCGATATACTGGCCGGAGATGATTTTATCGAGATTCTTTTGAATACTCACCTCGGTATAGGGTTTGCCTTTCCATCCGGGCTCATGGCTGCGGGCGACGCGTTTCTGGAGATCTCGCAACGTGCGAAGCTTCTTGGAGAGATGCTGCCGAATGCCTCGGACTTGCCCCTGGAGCAACGCGCGGCTTCGGGTAATGACGATCGTGCGCTTCTGTCCAAAAACTTCTTTCTCGGTGCGATAAACCCGGACGCCTTCGAAAAGAGGATTTTTGACGTAACGAAACCGTTCTAAAGGAATGCCCAAAAGATCTTGGTGCTGAGTGGGGACCAGCGAGCCAATGAAGTGGTACGGAGAATCGTCCAGGGCCTGAATGTTGTCCTCGGAATTATTCCCTTTGTCGAAAACCAGTGTGATGCTCTGGCATCTCTCTTGGAAAATCTGGTAGCGAGCGACCAGATCGTCGAGAACCCGGCTGAAGGTGACAGAGTCGTTTTGGTTTCCTTCGTAGGCCTTGGAAAACAGAGGGATATGAAAATCCCAGGAGACAAGCAGCGCCAAACCAACGATGCGGAGATCCGTACGTTTGGACTTGGCGTGACCCCGCTGGGCCAGACGGGCCCGGTTGTCCGACGAAAGGAACGTGTCGAAGTTAGTGGTGTCGTAAAAGAGCGCTCGCAGATCAACATTGAATCCTTCAACCACTCGCAGGGTAATGTGGTTTTCGATCTCGGCGAGCGTCGGCTCGTCAAGATAGTTCATGTGATCCCAAAAGCGCTGACTCCGCAAGGCCGTCGCGCGCAGCGGAAGAAGCCGGACCAAAATGGTATCCCGGTACCAGGCGGCGAGTTTGCGCTTGCTTGCAGGGGCAAGCGCGCGATTAAGGGTAGCCAGAAGCATATACTCCCCCACAGAAACCCCCTGGTCCCGTTTGGGTGCGTGGCCGTCGATCGTGCCGATGATATCCAGCTGCTGAGCCATGTCCCAAAGTGCGGCGGTTGCCCCGAAATCCCGCTCCTCGGCGTAGAGAGGACGTCCCGGGGACTCGGACAGGCGCTCGAGCAGCTTCTGAGCAGTGCCAAGATGTCGTACAACGCGGATTCGCGGTTTTCCGCGCTTATCCCGGTAGGATTCCACGATGCGCCAGTAGCGTTTGCCATGCACAGTGTAATCCTGGATGCTGGCCATGATTAGTATATACAGGATGTTGTGCAGGCCGTCAACACAAATCGCAATATGTTGTGTATTGTCTAGATTCAGCACCAATACAGGGCAATTGCGAGTCATGGATAGCGCCCGCTCATGGTAGCAACTGGTCATGTTTAGTATATACATTCTAGAGAATCCGGATTTCAGGCAAAGGACTTCGATACTGAGAAGGCGCTCAGGGAGCCGAAAAGCGCGTCAACTGTGACAATTTCGCCGATCTACTTGGCGCTTTGACTCGTAAGGGAGAGACGTAAGGCAAGCTATTACCGTGGCGTAACTCGGAAACTCAGGCTAGCTGAAGCAGCGAAACGACAAAGAGAGAGCATCCGCTTCCACGGGACCATTTACGCCCACCAACTGCGGGTTTCAATTGGGCGATGCGTACAAGATCTGGAAATTGTTGGCAAGGCCGGAGAGCCCGAAGACTTGA
>VBLN01000379.1 GCA_005878685.1 Deltaproteobacteria bacterium
GGAAGAGGTCAGCCGTGGGGACCGGGGTGCGGTCGAGACCGAGATCTTCACCGAGGAGTATCTGATCAGGAGGCCGCTGCTTGAGGCGATTCAGAGCGATGGTGCCGCTCCACCCGTTCTCCTTATCGACGAGATCGATCGGGCGGACATGGAATTTGAGGCCTTTTTACTGGAGGTCCTCTCGGACTTTCAGATTACTATCCCCGAGATCGGCACGGTTCGTGCCAAGCTTCGGCCGTACGTTTTTCTGACCTCAAACCGCACCCGGGAGATTCACGACGCGCTAAAACGGCGCTGCCTCTATCACTGGATCGACTATCCAACTTTTGAAAAGGAGTATGAGATTGTCACGACTAAATTTCCCCAGGTCCGCGCCCACTTGGTCAAGCAGATATGCGCTTTTATGCAGCAGGTGCGGCAGATGAATTTCTATAAGCGCCCGGGGATTGCGGAGACCCTGGATTGGGCGTCTGCCCTGATGGCCCTCAATCGGGACGAGCTGGATGAGAAGACGGTGAAGGAGACGCTGCCAAGAAGAGATAACGCATAAGCGGCTCGACCTTGATCAGATGATTAAAGAGCATACGGAATTTCAGGCATAGGGAATGCAGGTCTCAGACGAAGCCATACTTGAAGCGATGGAGCCCTTCGCCGCGATTCGCGGACGAGGAACTTTGCCCAACCTCTTAGCCTTTGCGCGAGTACTCAAGATGGCCGGCCTTAAAGTGAGCCTAAGCCAGCTCATGGATGCGAGCCGTTCCCTGGAATTCGTGGATATCGGCCGCAGGGAGGACTTCCAGGCCGTGCTGCGCTCGAATCTGGTTTCTGAAAAAGAGGAGATCGCGACCTTCGATCGAGTCTTTGATCGGTTCTGGCAAAATTGGAACCGAGAGGAGCGCTCCGTGGCCCCGGAAGCGTCCGCGGAACAAAAGCCAGGTAAACCGGAGACTGGGGAGGGAAGTTTGGAGGAAGTGATCGCGCACGTTTCGGAGCTGGGGGCCGAGAATAAAGAAGAAGATCCGCTTCCCGTACCAGCCTACAGCCCGATCGAGGCTATGAGCAGAAAAGATTTCAGCGAGATGGGCATCGAGGAAAGTCGCGCCATGAGTCACGCGATTCTTCTTATCGCGAGCAAGATCGCCACGCAGGTGAGTCGAAGGAAGAGGCGCGGTGGCAAAGGAGACGAAGTCGATCCTCGCTGGACCATGCGAAGAAGTATCAAGTACGGGGGAGAGGTCATCGAGCTTGTCTTGCGCAGGCGAAGGATCAAAAAGACGCGGGTGGTGTTGCTCTGTGACGTCAGTGGCTCCATGGACTGCTACAGCCGTTTTTTGATCCAGTTTATGTATGGATTGCAGAACGAGCTTTGGGGGGTGGAGACTTTTGTCTTCAGCACCTCTTTGAGCCGCATCACCCATCTCATTCGAACCAAAGATATCAGCAACGCCTTGGAGAGAATCGCCGGCTCAGTCTTGGGTTGGTCGGGAGGAACGAACATCGGCCGTTCGCTGAGCATGTTTAACCGGGAGTTTGCACCCACTATGGTCACTCACCGGACGGTCGTCGTGATCATCAGTGATGGCTGGGACCGTGGCGATGTGGGTCTGTTGGAGCGCGAGATGAGAGACCTCAAACGCCGCTGCCACAGGATCATTTGGCTCAACCCTCTTTTAGCCAGCGAGAACTACGAGCCTCTCTGTAAAGGGATGCAGGCAGCGCTTCCTCATCTCGATCTATTTCTGTCGGTGCACAATCTCAACAGCCTCCTTGCCTTGGGCCGGACGTTGCAGAAGCTTGTCGCTTAGCGGATGCTGGTTTATGTTTAAGTACTGGAGGAAAGAGTATGCCAGGCCAGGGAACATGTTTTGAAGGCTCCAACGCAGAAGAAAAGAAGCAAGAGACGATCTATCATCAAGTCAAAGAGTTTCTTGATAAGGGAGAAACCGTTGCGGTGGCTACGATTGTCTCGACTCGCGGGTCGACTCCCAGAGAAGTCGGGGCACAGATGGTCGTGACCGCATGGGGAGAGATCCTCGGGACGATCGGTGGAGGTTGCGGCGAGGCCGATGTCAAGCGGGAAGCGATCGAAGTGATTCGGACGCGCAAGCCGAGGTTGGTTCAGGTCGATCTCCTCGACGACATCTCGTCGGATAGCCCTGCCGTTTGCGGGGGGATCATGAATATCTTCGTTGATCCGTGGTGGAAGGAGAGGGACGAGGAGCCATCCGAGCGGCGATGAGCAGGCTGACTGAGGAACTCATTCAAATCAAGCAAGAGGGGGCCGCCGCAGTGCTGGCAACCGTCATCGAGGCCAAGGGCAACGGCCAAGTGGAGCCCGGCGCGAAATGGCTTATCCGTGACGGCAGGCTCAAGTTAGGCACCATCCGTGACGCAGGCTTTCTCCAGGCTGTACTTCAAGAGGCCGAGACCCGGCTGCGAGAGGAGAAATCAAAACTCGTCGAGTTACAAGTTCCTCAAGCCGAAGGGAAGATTGAAGTTTTCTTTGAAGTCCTGCCCTCTCCGCCCAAGTTGATCGTCGTTGGCGCGGGCCACATCGCAGTTCCCCTAGTGAGGTTCGCCAAGATCTTGGATTTTCAAGTGACTGTGCTCGATGATCGCATTCTTTATGTCAACCGCGAGAGGTTTCCTGACGCGGATGAGGTGGTGGTGGGCGATATGGCGCAAACGCTTAAGGGAATACCGATCACGCCATCAACTTATATTGTTCTTATCACCCGCGGCCATAAATATGATGAGCCGTGTCTGCGCGAGATTATCCACAGCCCGGCGAGGTACATCGGCATGATTGGCAGCAGGAGGCGGATTAAGGCCTGCTTTCAGAGATTTCGGGATGAGGAAAAGATCGCCGAAGAAATCCTCCAGAGAGTTTATGCCCCGATCGGGCTCGACATCCATACGGAGACTCCCGAAGAGATTGCGCTAAGTATCCTGGCGGAGATTATTAAGGTTCGCCGAGGGGGCAAGGCTCAATCGCTTTCTGGCCATTAGTTTCGGCTCAAGGGTCGTTTCCCTAGGAAATCACCACGCTCTTTGGCGAAGAGCTGGCCAAAGGTTGACCTGACATCCGGGTTGGGATAAGGACGTGGAAACGCTGAGAAGGATCCGCGGACGGGTCTTTTCACATCTAGGAGAGGCGGGATCATTCATGGCTTTGGACTGGGTACAGGGGGCTTTGCGCTCAATCTCCGGCTTGAATCGGAACAAGAGATGAGCGTTTGGCGTGAAGTGAAGAGTCAACTCGAAGGCATTAGTATCCCGTCACCCGACTCTTCATTCTGTCAGGCGCGCTGCTTTCCCGTCAAGATTGAGAACAAGCATCCGGGTGCGGTGCTGCTTCCCGTCGTTCAAGGCTATCCGGAAGACAAGATTGAGGTGATCGCTGCCGTCCGGCTTAAGGATGCGCTTCAGGTCCGAGATGGAGACCGCATGACTCTGGAGTTTTTAGCTTGAGCTCTAACCGCCGCTTGATCGTCGGGATATCCGGGGCCACGGGTGCCATCTATGGAGTGCGAATTTTGGAGGTTCTTCGAGGGCTCAAGGATGTGGAATCCCATTTGGTGATGACTCGGGCGACCAAGATGACGATCCAGGTCGAGACACCTTATTCGGTCAAAGATGTAGAGTCGATGGCGGACGTCGTCCACGACATCGGCAACGTCGGCGCCAGCATATCGAGCGGCTCCTTTCGTTCCATGAAATCGATGGGAGGGATCGCTCATTCTGTGGGCGGAGACCTTTTGGTGCGGGCGGCCGACGTGGTTCTCAAAGAGAGAAAAAAATTGGTCTTGGTGGTGCGGGAAACGCCGCTCCACTTGGGCCATCTGGAAAATATGGCTCTTCTCACGCGGATGGGGGCGATGATGTTCCCGCCGGTGCCCGCCTTTTATCATCGACCGAAGACCCTCGACGATGTCATCAATCAGACGGTCACGCGCATTCTCGATCAATTTGGCATCGATGTGACTCTCTTTGAGCGGTGGAGCGACGAAGGGATGAGCCGCCATCCGAATGCAGATACGGCTTCGGCGCCCGGTGGAAGAAAACGCGGGCAGGAAAGCAAGAAATCCAGATAGGCTTCCCTCCGCCGACAATGCCGCGCAGAAGAGGGAAAAAATCGCTCACCGCTACCCAGAAAAGAAAGAAAGAGCATCTTGAGCTCTGCCTCGACGACACAGGCGTCACCAGTGTCCAGGGGACGGGTCTAGATGTCTTCTCCTTTGTGCATAATGCTCTCCCCGAAGTCGATTTCGACGAGATAGATCTCAGCACTACTTTTCTCGGAAAGCCTCTCGAAGCGCCCCTTTTGATCTCCTCGATGACGGGCGGGTTTGAGCTCGCCGCCAAAGTCAACCGGAATCTGGCCCTCGCAGCTCAGAGGCTGGGGTTGGCGATGGGAGTAGGGTCGCAGAGGGTGGCTTTGGAGGAGGCGAGCGTCGCTGACTCCTTCAAAGTGAGAGAGCTGGCGCCCGATATCCTTCTGCTCGCCAATCTCGGCGCCGTCCAACTGAATTACGGTTATGGTATCGAGCAGTGCCGTCAAGCGGTTCAGATGATTCAAGCAGATGGTCTCATTCTCCATCTCAATGTCTTACAAGAAGCGGTTCAACCCGAAGGGAACCGGAATTTCAAAGGGCTGACAGAAAAG
>VBLN01000385.1:0-5174 GCA_005878685.1 Deltaproteobacteria bacterium
AGGATTCCAGAGAAGACAAGGCGCAGCTTCCAAGTACCGGGGCCAAGGGCCGGGGAAAAACTCAGTACGGCCCGCTCATTGGCTTCATCCAACGCGCTTTTGCCTTCCGTTGTGACGCCGGCGGCGCTTATAGCCGATGCCGAGTGAATGGTGAGTTCGCATGCGTTGAGCACGACTTCACGGACCGGTTCCTGAACGTTGAGAAAGACGATCTCTTCACCAGCAAAAGTGGAGGCAGTCAGGTCGGGCGTCAGTCTGATCTCGTAGCGTTCGGGAATGACGGCGTCGGGCAATCTATGAGGCGGTGCGCTCGGCATGATGACTCATTCGGGAGTTCGGCTAAAAAACCAGGATCTTTCTATGGCAGCATAGATTATGGTTAGAGCTGGCGCAAACGCAATGCCGAAAGCAAGAAGCTAAGTGTTCGAGCGACCTGAAAGTACGATGGGATAGCCTGCTGCGCTACTTTTTTCTGTAGGCCTCCCACCAGGCGAGGTAAAAGATGAGGCCCAAAATCAAGATCATAAAAATAGGAGGAGCAATTGCTGCCATAAATTTTCTCCGAGGTGACTATAGGAATTTTCGCCTACGGAGTCAAATCCGACCCGCGCGGGTTATTCTTCACAGAAAATAATTCTCCTAAATTCTCCCTTGTCACCGGGCGGCCAAATCGCGTAAGATCGCCGCAATTGTAGGCTTTTCGAACCGCGCCTCGGGTTACAGGCTTTAGTTTGCGCACCTTTGATTCTTCCCACATAGCTCTGCTACCCTGCGAGGAACTTCTACGGCTCGGGTGTGAAAGAGTGACCAAACATCTGCCTTCACACGGCGGGAGTGCGCAATTTCTGAATCAACGATGTACGTAGGCGATGGATGTCGTTATCTCCAAAGGCAGAGTTCCCATTCGAGTCACGGACGAGCGGTGGTTCCACATCGTTGAGAACCACGACGATTTAGCCGGCTACTACGATCAAGTTCTGGAGACTGTGGAAGATCCGGATTTTATCTTGCAGGGGTACGGCGGAGCGCTGATCGCTAGTAAGGCGCTCGGTAGAAGGAAATATCTGATGGTGGTATATAGAGAGTTGGGACGCAATGACGGGTTTGTCATTACTGCTTATTTTACGTCCCAAGTCTCCAGGAGAGCGATCCGATGGCGAAAAGGACAGCCGTGGCGCAAGCCATAGATGAAATTTCAGGGGCGCTGCCTCATTTGATCCGGCTGCCGCAGGGCAGGGCGTGGATTGATTATGATGAGGAAGCGGACGTGCTTTATGTTGGTCTCAAGCGGCCCCAGAAGGCCACCGATACAAAGTTCCTTGCCGACAAGGGTATTCTTCTCCGTTATCGTGCTAAGGAACTGGTAGGCGTAACCGTCCTGGATGCGTCTAAACCTCGCAAAAAAAGAAATGGACGCCGTTAGCGGGTTCATTTTGACGTTTCGGGAATTCCCGAAGCGTGGAAGTATCCAATGAAAGGGCGTGCCAGTCCTGTTTGTCCTGTTCCAAACTCCGGCCTCATAACACTCGGCTAAAAAGTGCTTGTCAGCCGACCCCGAAATCGGTAAAATCCGGCGAGTTTTTGCACCTTCGCCCGCACATCGAGATCTAGTAGAGAGTCTAGAGTAAAGAGTATGGAGGGGCGCGTCCTCAATTCTCATTACTCTTTACTCGATACTCATTACTGAATTGATTCTTCCCACACAGCTCTGCTACCCTGTGAGCAGCTTCCATGGCTCGGGCTTTCGCGACATTTACAAATCGCGTAGAATTAAGCCAGATCATTTGAGGAGAGAAACAGCATGAAGATTCAAGCGAGTTTTGTAAAAGACGGAAAATGGTGGGTTGCGTGGACCGATGATGTCCCGGGGGCGCTAACTCAAGGAGCCACGCTGGAGGAGGCCCGCGAAAACCTCGCCGATGCGGTTCGGATGATCCGAGAGCCGGTTGATCTCTCCAAACTTCCTAAAGGTAAGGTGGTGATCGAAGAGCTCGAGGTGTGAGTGACTGTGGAGAGGGACTATATATTATGAAAACAAGAAAAAAGAAAATAACTCCTGAGATCGTTTTCCGTCAGGGGAGACCCGCTGCCGTTATTTTGGACATTGAGGAGTATCGGGAGCTGCTGGAGCGGCTCGAAGACGCGGAAGACCTGAAGATGCTAGCAGCCATGAGGAAGAAGCCGCTCAAATTTCGGAAGCTGGCAGATTTCTTGAAGGAGCTTCCGAGTGTATGAGGTCCTGCTTGAGCGGTCGGCCGAACGGGATCTAAAAGCGCTTTCTGCAGAAATATTTCACCGAGTTATCCCTCGCATCAGGGATCTTGCCAACAGTCCACGTCCTTCCGGATGCCACAAAATAATTGGATCGAAGAACGATTGGCGGATTCGTATCGGAGACTACCGCGTCATCTATGAGATCGACGATAAGAAGAGGGTTGTGAAGGTCATGAGAATCAGGCACCGAAGGGAAGTCTATCGCTAGGGACAGGGGGAGATTCGACAAAGTCGTCATTTCCACGTTTCGACAATTGTCGAAACGTGGAAGTATCGTTTGACAGGAGAAGGGAGCCTGTCGTAGATCGACTGTCATGGATGAGAAGCGTTATCGAGGGTCGCGGCTCTGCCGGTTGCTGGGCAACCCCGTGGCCTATCAGCTGGTGGTGTTTCTCGACGGCGACGGCCCTTTGACTCCGAGCAAACTGGCGAAGCTCACGGGGCGCCAGATCTCCACGATCAGCAGTCATCTAGCGAAGCTACGTGCGGCGGACGTGGTGCGCTATGACATTCGCGGCAGGGAGGTCCGCTATTTGAAAAAAGTAACCATGATCACCTAGGGAAGCTCCTTACCTATTTGGTTGCGATAGGTGCAAAGACCGCTATCTGGATTGTGGCAGATCCAAGGCCAGAACATGTAAATGCTATTACGTGGCTGAACGAATCAGCATCGGCCGCGTTCTATTTACTGAAAATTGAAGGTATTAAGATAGGCGACTCGCCACCAGCACCGCTCCTGACATTAATAGTTGGACCGAGCGAGGAAACTATAGAGGTGGGAGCGACCAAAAAGGATTTGGCGGAACGCTACATTATCCGAGAAAAATTCTGGGCCCAACTGCTAGCGAAGGCGAAGGAAAAAACTAAGCTTCATGCCGGTATCTCTCCGAGTCAGCATGGCTGGATCGGAACGGGAGCGGGCCGCCGCGGACTCGCATTTAATTACGTAGTCCGTCAGCATGATGCAAACGTTGAATTATACATTGATCGGGGTGACGAGTCTGATGCCGAAAACAAGCGAATCTTTGATGATTTGGCTAAGTCCAAAAAGGAGATCGAATCTGCTTTTGGGAGTATTTTGGAGTGGCAAAGACTAGACGGAAAGCGTGCTTGTCGTATCAAGAAACAGATCGAAGTTGGTGGCTATCGCGATGACGCCCCCAGATGGTCTGCGGTTCACGATGCAATGATTGACACTATGATCCGACTTGAAAAGGCATTTAGGCCGCATATTGCGAAACTAGACGTGTAAGTTGTGAACGACTCCGGTTAGTTCCTGGATCTGTCAGATTCCTACTCGGAAAAAGGCTCTGACGCAACTAACGGTGAACCCCTGCCTGGCTGCTGTCGGTTCTTTTCAAGGACATACGCACAGTACTGATTTGACCGAGGGCTGTCCTATATTGGATCACTACCGTTCCATCCTGCTTGCTGATTTCAAGGAGACTGGCGGCTTTAGAATCAATGTATGCTCCAACCGCGCGTAGGACATGCGACAGACTGTTGGGTCGTTGCACCCTGCCCCGAAGTCGGCGTTTCGCTTGGCCCTCACGCCCCAACCGTTCTATATCCGCAGGAGTGAAACGGAGCTCTGAAGCTAGTGTCTTTACAGGAACCTCTTGGTAGCCACCTCGCAATCCACTCCGAGTAGACAGAAAACCGCTCTCTTGGGGATTCTGTTCTTTCACCGCCATTGTTTCAGTCTGTGCGTGCACGACATAGTCGTCGCCGTCGCGTATCAGTTTAAACGTTCCAAGGCGGAGAAGGTCCAGAGCCTGGCCGATAGTGCGTAGGGTCTGTGAGTAAGAAGCAGTCCGAATCATAGGAAACCCCCTTTCGAGAGCATGACCGAAAACCAAACTTTCACCTTTTTTCCCCATACTGTCCAAAGCATTCTAGTTGGGTCATATCGACCGAAAGCTTCCGGAAGTTACTTCCCTCTGAACCGTTAAGAGATGGGCTTGAAGTGGCCAGCGTCTTTATGGGAACTATTTACAGCCACTAAGTCGTAGTTTTGTTGTTCAACCTGTTCGGTGAAATCAAGAGACCAGCTTAAGGTATCGCCAATGGTTGTCCTATAACGGAGGGACACGAATTCAATCCAACCGGACATGGATAGCTGGGTCTTCAGCGAGTTTTCTCGGAGTAGTCACGAGGGATAGCTTTTTAATTTGTAGTCGTCAGGACCTAGAGCAATATGAAAGCCTGTACTCATCTTCTTTTGGCGAGAAGTATTTCGAAGGGATCAACTTGTCCTTTATCACTTGGCTGCCCGACGCGATTCTGGCTCTTCGCACTTAAACTCTCTTTCAGCTCTCTGATTTTGATGGCGGAGTCTCTTACCCGCATCTCCTGCCTTCTCCTAAGCTCGTCTTGCAGTAAAGTCTCCGCCCGCTCCTTAGCAGACTCTGTCTCGGTCAGTGGCCTCGTAAGCGCATTTACTTTAGACCTGAGTTCCTCTAGTTGCCCATCGCGACTCTTCAAAAGGTCCTCTTTCTCACTTGGCTGATTTCTCAAATCATGGATCTTCGCACTCAAATTCTCTTTCAGCTCTTTGATTGTGGAGTCTCTTGCCTCCAGCATCTCCTCCTTCCTCCTAAGTTCGTTCCGCAGCAGAGTCTCTGCCCGCGTATAAGCAGACTCCCTCTCGTCTATCCAATTCATGAAGAGATTTATCGTGGACTTGAGATCCTCCAGCTGCTTCAAAAACATCTCTTTCTCGTTGATTTGGCTCTCTAGATGATCTCTCTTTGCCGCTACTAACATGTCTTTCCTGCCTTTGACTTCCCTTAAGAAGTCTAACCTTTTAATTAGTAAACGGCTCAAGACCATGCTGACCTGAGGATAGAGCTAAAATCATGCCAAAAGGTGAGAAGCTAAGAAAATGAATTAGTTACAGA
>VBLN01000385.1:5190-5531 GCA_005878685.1 Deltaproteobacteria bacterium
TGTACAAAATATGCCAATTAGCCTTGACTGTTCGCGTAGAGGTGATGGGGTCTGGCATGGATATCTTGCCAACCTTTGCTAACAAGGACCGTGGTCGTGGCGACTGGGAAGGATGAAAACGGAAAGATGAAAGCGGAAACATGAAGAACGTGATCGAGTTCGGGAAAGAGTATGCTTCCACGTTTCGAGAATTCCCGAAACGTCGAAACGTCTCACTTCCGTGTTTTCGCAATTGCGAAAACACGAAAATATCCTGGAAGGGAGTGCGCCATCTGGCTTTGATATCTTGACAATCTGTCATGATGACAACCTGCTACCCTTTTCTTTAAGGTTATCACCCA
>VBLN01000386.1 GCA_005878685.1 Deltaproteobacteria bacterium
TCGAGCCTCTTTGCGGAACGGTTTGGGCAAGGCTTCCGCTATGTGGATGCCGCGAGTCGCTTTCTTTCGGCTCTGAAAGGAATCGAAGATCCGGAGCGGAAGCGAAAAATCATCGGCCATCTCTTCATCGAGGTCTTCGAAGACCAGGCCAAAAAGCTCGGCGACATCAAGTTTTTGGCGCAGGGAACTCTTTATCCCGATGTCATTGAGTCTGTGTCCTTCGTCGGCCCGTCGGTGACGATCAAAAGCCATCACAACGTTGGCGGGCTCCCGCCGAATATGGAGTTTCAGCTCATCGAGCCGCTGCGCGAGCTTTTCAAAGACGAAGTTCGGCGTTTGGGCCACGAGCTGGGCCTGCCGCGCGATCTGATCCAGCGCCAGCCTTTTCCCGGGCCGGGTCTCGCGATCCGGGTTTTGGGTGAGATTACCGAGCAGCGTCTCGAAATCCTCCGCGCCGCTGGCGTGTTCGTTTTGGACTGGCAGTCGTTTGCGATTCTGCTGCCGATCCAGACCGTCGGCGTCGTGGGGGATGAGCGAAGTTACGAAAACGTCGTCGCGCTCCGGGTAGTCGAGAGTGACGACGGCATGACCGCCAATTGGGCGGCTTTATCGCCAGAACTCCTAAGTAAGGTTTCCAACCGCATCACCAACGAAGTGCGCGGCGTCAACCGCGTGGTCTACGACATTTCCTCCAAGCCTCCGGCGACTATTGAGTGGGAGTAGTAACACTCAAAGGTACCATCCGTCTGGAAAGAATCCCGGTTGGCATCTCCTCTAAGTCGCATAAGTCCGGAACGGCCGTTATGTGCCTCGGCAGCAGAACTCAGATAGGATTCATTGAAAATGGTTGGGAAGAAAGGGCATGAAGCACATCGCGATGGTTTTGCTGTTTGACCGGCATGATCGGCTGCTGATCTATCTTCGGGATAACAAGCCGGAAATTCCTTTTCCCAATCATTGGGATTTATTCGGTGGACATGTGGAGGAAGGAGAAGCGCCGGAAGAAGCATTGGTTCGAGAACTAAAGGAGGAGTTGGGCGTCGATTTGAAGCAGTGGAGGCTTTTCCGGAGCTATGTGTGCACGGAGGGTGATGCCTACCCGAATGTAAAACATATCTTCTGGGCTAAGATCGACAAGACGCCTGATGAGCTTAAGTTGTATGAGGGGCAAACATTGAAGAGCATCGGGATAGAAGAGCGAAAGAACGTCAAGTTTGCCAATATTCTCGGCAAGATCGTTGACGATTTTGTGCAAGCAGGGCTTTGGTCATGAGCTGTGGATAATTTCTGACGAGAAATCGCGACAAATTAATTGTAGCGAAACCATCTTTATGCTAAGGATAATTTAGTTTCATGGAGCATTCTCGTTTCGTTCACCTTCACTGTCACACCCAATACAGCCTTCTGGATGGTGCCAATAAGATCGAGCCGCTGTTCGAGCGGGTAAGACAGCTCAAGCAGCCCGCGCTCGCCATGACCGACCATGGCAACATGTTCGGGGCGATCGAGTTTTACAACGAGGCGATGCGCCATGGCATCAAACCGATCATCGGTTGCGAGATCTATGTGGCGCCGGGAAGCCGCCTTGAGCGCAAAGGCGTGGATAAAGGGCCTAAGGAATACAACCACCACCTGATTCTGCTAGCCATGAACATGGAAGGCTACCGCAACCTTTGCAAGCTGGTGACGCTCGGTTTCATGGAGGGTTTTTACTACCGGCCGCGCGTCGATAAGGAGTTATTGAATCAATACAACAAAGGGCTGATCGCGCTGAGCGCCTGTCTACAGGGTGAGGTGGCGCAGGCGCTTTCAGGCGGTCAAGCCGAAAAGGCCAAGAGTGTCGCCGAAGGCTACGCCGCGATCTTCGATGGCCGGTATTATCTGGAGATCCAGGACAACAAGATTTCAGAGCAGCTTGTCGTTGTTATGAATGATTGCTATTATCGTGAGCGCGACGACTCGGGGGCTCACGATGTGCTTCTTTGCGTCCAGACCGGTAAGACGGTGGATGAGGAGAACCGATTGAGATTCGCTACGGACGAACTTTTTGTGAAATCAGCCGAGCAGATGAAAAAGGGCTTCGACTACTGCCCGGAAGCCGTGGAGCGGACCATCGAAATTGCCGGGCGATGCAATTTGGAGCTCGAATTCGGCAACTATCATTTCCCTCACTTCGATCCTCCGCAGGAAATGAGTCTGGACGATTATCTCGACGAGCTGACCCGCAAGGGGCTGGCGGAGAGATTGGAGACGCTTAAGAAAAACCGTCCCGAAGATTATGAGACAAGGCTCGGGCTTTACGAAGAACGGCTGGACTTCGAGCTGAACGTAATCAAGGGGATGCAGTTTTCAGGCTACTTTCTCATCGTTGCCGATTTTATCAACTACGCAAAGAACCAGGGCGTCCCGGTAGGACCGGGGAGGGGCTCGGCCGCTGGGAGTCTGGTGGCTTACGCGCTTAGGATTACCGATCTCGACCCGATCCGCCACGGGCTGCTCTTCGAGCGCTTTCTCAATCCCGAGCGCCGCTCCATGCCCGACATCGATGTGGACTTCTGCATCCGCGGCCGGGATCGAGTGATTCAATATGTCAAGGAGAAGTATGGTTCGGATAAGGTGGCTCAGATCACTACGTTCGGGACTCTCAAGGCGAAGGCGGCGATCAAGGATGTCGGCCGAGCGTTAGGGTTCTCTTTTGCGGAGACCGATACGATTGCCAAGCTGATTCCCGCCCCCAAGCAGGGGTTTGATTATCCGCTGACCGATGCCCTCAAGATGGAGCCGCGGCTGCAGGGGCTCATGAAGAGTGATCCGAGAATACAAAATCTTATCAATCATGCCCTGCGGCTCGAGGGGCTCACGCGCCACGCCTCGACCCATGCAGCCGGCGTGGTTTTGTCCAATCTTCCCTTAGTCGATTATCTCCCGCTTTACGTGGACAAGGAGGGGGGGATCGTCACCCAATTCGACATGGAGAGCGTGGAGAAGATCGGACTTATCAAGTTCGATTTTCTGGGCCTTAAGACTCTCACGCTGATCCATGACTGTCTCAAGCTCATCAAGGAGAGCCGAAAGATTCATATCGACTTAGAGAATCTCCCCCTGGATGACAAGAAAACTTACCGCCTCCTTTGTTCGGGAAATACGACTGGGGTCTTCCAACTCGAAAGCACGGGGATCAGGGAGATGACGGTCAAGATACGGCCAAACTGCTTCGAAGATCTAGTGGCGATCCTCGCCCTGTTTCGCCCGGGGCCGCTCGACAGCGGCATGGCCGAAGAATATATCAAGCGAAAACACGGGAAAGAGAAGATCAGCTATCTCCATCCCTTATTGGAGCTCATCCTTAAAGATACCTACGGGGTCATCGTGTATCAGGAGCAGGTCATGCAGATCGCCCAGAGACTTGCGGGTTACAGCATGGGAGAGGCGGACATCCTGCGCCGCGCTATGGGTAAGAAGGATTCCGAGGAGATGGCGAGCCAGCGGGAGCGGTTCATCCAAGGGGCAAAGAAGAACAGAATAGATGTCCGCAGGTCCGGCGAGATCTTCGACCAGATGGAGACTTTTGCCCGCTATGGATTCAACAAGTCGCACTCGGCAGCCTACGCCTTGATCTCGTATCAAACGGCCTACTTGAAGACACATTATCCGGTTGAATTCATGGCGGCATTGCTGAGTTCCGAGATGGGCGATACGGATAAGGTGATCAAGAACCTGGCGGAGTGTCGAAAAATGGGGATGGTGGTTCTCCCGCCGGGTATCAACGAGAGCCGTTCCGACTTCACTGTTGTCGGAGATAAGATTCGGTTCGGTCTGGCGGCGGTCAAAAACGTCGGCGAGAAGGCGGTGGAGACGATTATTAAGGGCCGGGAGCAAGAAGGGGCCTTTAATTCCATCTATGACTTCTGTCGGCGGGTCGATATGGGTGCGATCAATCGGCGCGTGGTGGAGAGCCTCATTAAGTGCGGCGCGTTTGATTCGACGGGGGTGTCACGGGCCCAGATGGTGGCTGTCCTGGACGAGGCCATGAAAGGGGGGCAGTCTTACCAGAGAGACCACCAGAGCAACCAGATCGACATCTTCGCCGGTTTGGCTGGCGGCAACGGAGGGACGAAGAGCAGCGAGACTTATCCTCAGGTTGAGGAGTGGTCGGCTCAACAGTTGCTCGCTTTCGAAAAGGAAGCGCTCGGCTTTTATATTACGGACCATCCGTTAGATAAATACGAAGAGATCATCCATGAATTGACCAGCGGCTCCATTGTCGAGCTGCGGGAAAAATCTGCGAATGGGGAAGTAAAGGTGGGGGGGGTTGTCACGGCGCTCAGACTGAGGAATACTAAAAAAGGCGACCGCTATGCTAGCTTTCAGTTGGAGGACAGAAGCGGCTTCATCGAGGTGATCGTCTGGCCCGATGTCTACCGCCGATGTATGGAAACTCTTGTTTTGGATGACCCGATTGTCGTCAAGGGAAGGCTCGAGGTGGGGGACGAAAGAGCACAAATCATTGCCAATGAGATCACCCCTATCACTGAGGCCGCTAACGGCGTGCGCACGAATGGGGGCCGCAAAGTCGAACCGAAAACAGCGGAGAACGGCCATAAGATTGACCTCTACGTCCGCGATCATGACATGAAATCGGAAGATTTAACTCTTCTTTACAATACGCTGCTGGAATATCCCGGAACGTGTCAAGTTTTTCTTCA
>VBLN01000383.1 GCA_005878685.1 Deltaproteobacteria bacterium
CAAGTTCTCTTACGATCTCCTCACGCCCGTCGGCAGCTATCCGGGAGGTGAAGGGCCGTACGGCGCCTTCGATCTGGCGGGCAATGTCGCGGAATGGGTCCAGGACTGGTATGACGGCGAGTACTATCGGGAGGGCCCCGAGAAGAACCCGCAGGGGCCGCGGAAGGGCCAGTACAAGATGGTGCGGGGAGGGTCGTGGTCCGACATGCCGGTCTACCTCTTATCAGGCAGCCGCACCTCCAAGGTCCCGCCGGAGACCCGCAACGCCTTCATCGGCTTCCGCTGCGCCCAATCCGCAAAGTAGCTCTGGTTGCGGGTCCTGTCGCCGCATCACCGGGGCACCTGTTGCTCTTCCAATGCAACGGGTCACTAGCGACGGGGCACCCGTTGCTCTTTGAGCGGGTCCTGCCCCCGCATAGCCCAGCGCAGCTGAGCGTTTCGCCGTCGAGGCCCCGCAGACCCGGCTGTACGCTCTGCGCTGCATCTGGGCGCCCATGCGGTGTCACCCGCTCGACTGCAACGGGTGGCTTCTGCCATGAAAAATAAATCTGTCCCGCTTTCTTTCATGACGATTATTCTGCGGCAGGTTGTGACTGTGGGAACTGATTACCTGCGTTGAATGCCTATCGCGAGTTCAAAACTAGTATTACTGTTGTCCGCCGTCGTAGCTTGCATTATAGGGACGTGGATTGGTTTCCAGCTTGGCGGCCTGTTCGCTCACCAAGGAGGTGCAAGTCTCATCCTGGCGTTTATACTTTTGCTGCCATACTTGCTGCTCTTGGCTGTTATGGAAAAGAATACATTCTTTTGGATTTTGTTCGCCGCGCTGCAATTGGGATATTACTTCTTGGTCATCTGGTTGATCACAATATTTGTAGGACGCATGAAACGGTCTTTCCGGCTTATTCATTATTTAGATGAACTTCCTAAGGAGCGGTGTTGGAAAGCCTTGGTTAAAACAGAAATCGGTCAGAATGCGTTATTATGGCCACTCCAAAAGCTTGAGGATATCTATTGTAGCGACGCGAAAGGCCACGTAGGATTCGAACTCCTTAAAGATCCGCACGCAANNNCAGATTTTTGCCTGGGACATACCGCAAGGACCAGTCCAGTCCAATAGTCGTCCGTTGGCTCCGGTAAACTTAAGAACCCTTTACTTTCTTGCTCCTGCCCATCAGATAATCAATCACGTGCTTGCTCTCGGCGACCAGAAAATGCTTGCAGCGGCAAGAAGTTTCTCCAATGAATATAATTCTTCAATTTTCAAGTGGGAAGCACTGAGATACCGACTGATAAGGGAAGGAGGTCTTCAATTAACCTATTCGTCTGGGGAGACTGTAGAATCGACTGACGATATAGGGGTACTAAGTCTCAAATGGTTAACACTCACTTCGCTCCGTGAACTAGCGACGGCAGAACTTCCGGAATTGTCAAAGTACGATGCTTTGAAAGCTGGTCTAGGAACCTTCAAAATAGCTGTCCCATGGATTTCTGCCGGTACGAAACCAAGTTTTCTTGCGATTGGAATACAATCTGGACTGCTATTGTGTACGATATATTTTTTGTTGTACTTCTATGAAGCATCAATAATCCCTGGCTTTCCTTTTCTCGGCACTTTGTTCGGAGCATTCTCTAGAACCCGACTCTTTAGACTCGTCTTTCTAGTGTTTGTAACCGTACCTCCAATATCTTCTGCACTTCTAACCATTCGGACTCCAGACGGCACTCGAATAGGTGCTGCATTAAGTTTGCTGATCTTGCTGATTTCATTCTTGATTGCCAGACTAGCATGTATTCAGAAAAATGAAATTGCGAAACTGCACCAGCGCAACGGTTAATGGTGATAAGAGATCATCTAAAGGAGAAACTCGCCGGAGTATCGTTTGCCGAACAAGCTCCATCAAAGGCCACTGTCAAGGAATTGCAGAATAAAGTTCCAGCAGCGACATTTAACTGAAGGGTCCAGTAAGAGACACGCTTACAAAATCAGTTTTATTTGGCCTATGGATTCAAGTGGAGAGAAGGCGTGGGTTTCGAAGGGCTTTGATACAATCAATTGCTTTACGTTTTTGAACAGACCCCTGTGTGTGAAATTGTTCTAGCTTTGCATTTTTTCAGTGGAAACAACTTGCCGGTATGCGCAAAGTCCTGCTCCTCCGCGTCGGCATCGACAAAGGTTGTGGAGGATCCCTAAGCCCGATCTTCCCTGATCGATCTTTCGAATACATTCCGATACCCGAGAGCCAGCCCACGACCGATCCACGAACCTATACAACGATCCTGGGAAGAGCAGGGGTGCCACTCGCCCGATATGTGAAGCCCGCATTGGCTGAACAACATCCCCACTTCGACCCCGAGTTTGAAACGTGCACCTACGGTGATCCCACTCCCCTCAAGAGAAGGCAGTTGTTACAGCTTGTCCCTGGAGATCTGTTAGTTTTCTACGCTGGATTGCAACCACAACCGCCGGTTGACCCAGCTCGCCTTTACATCATTGGACTGATCGAGGTTGAAAGCGTTCACGATCTCTGGGCACCGTCTGCTAGTGACTTGGACACCTTAAGGAGTAAGATCGGAAATAACGCGCACTTCTTTAGGGTTACACCTGATAAGGGACTAGTGATTGTCAGGGGCAACAAGGCCCGCAGTGAATTATTTACCAAGGCGGTCCCGCTAGGCGATGGCGCGGACAACATCCTGTGCGACCTAAGCGAACTCGTCAGGTACAGCGGGTCACTGCGGCGCGCGGTCGGACATTGGATCGACGAGCAAAATCCCGTGCACGCACTAGAGGACTGGCTGAAACTCGGCCCAATGAACCTAGTAGGTGACAAGGCCAGACTGTTTTCCTATGTTGTCGCACATGACTATGGCTTTGCGCCTAATCCCGACAGTGGATACTGCACGCTCGCATGTTGCAAGCCCCGCATCCGCAAGTCGGCTAAGAAAGGAGACTGGATCGTCGGTCTCAGCCCCGCTAGATTCGGTCCTCCAAAACTCTGCTACGTAATGCGTGTAAGTGAAAAGGTAACCTTCGATCAGTATTACCACGTTAAGCGCTTTCAAGGCAGACGTGACAACATATACCACCGATTACCAAACGGACGCTATGAACAGTTGCTCAACGACTACCATAATCTCGAAAATTATAAGCGCGACACGCAGACAGATTGGGTATTGATGGGATCGCTCTTTTGGTATTTTGGCCAGCAAATGATTGAGCCCCCGAAGCACCTCCTTGGCAGTGATATCTTCAAACGGTGTCGTGATAGAAGAAAGATCACTGACCCTGAAGCCATAAAGGGCTTCGTTACTTGGCTCGCTAACGCGTACCGAGTTGGCGTCCATAGCACTCCACGAGATAAGAGCTCTCAATCAAGACAGAGCAGGAAGGAGTCTGAACGGGCTCCGCTCGAATGCTAACAAGAGATTGTGCTCATTTTGTGCTCAACGCCACCGCACTCCACTCCACAGCACTCAAGCCAAAGTTCCCCTTTCGCCTAAACCTTGGCTGGAGTGAGCTGCAATGAGCTAGAGTGTGCTGGGACTGGGAAGGGAGAGCGCTTTCCTAAACCGTGTGTCGTCCACGCATTGGGGGAAACCGGCGGCAGGACCCGCGACAAGATTTATTTCAGCGACGCGGCGTTGCCGTTGCAGTCCACGTCTTCGCCGCTGTGAGGCGCCTCGTCTCCGAGCTTCCAGTGCTTCGGTGTGACCTCGAAGGGGCGCCCTTTGATGGAGTACAGCTTGGCCTTGTGGATCTGGACGTGGTCCTTTCCCAGGAACTTCACTTCCAGGAGGACCTGTTCGGATTCGCGGTGCAGCA
>VBLN01000384.1 GCA_005878685.1 Deltaproteobacteria bacterium
GGCTTGCTGCGCTATCGAACTGATGCAAACGGGCGGGCCGAGGGCGGATGTGGATCGCTTTGGCTGCGTCCCTCGCGCGACGCCGCGCCAATCGGACCTCATGATTGTGGCGGGCACGCTTACCTTCAAGATGGGGAAGCGGATGAAGCTTCTATACGACCAGATGCCCGATCCAAAGTATGTGATCTCGATGGGGAGCTGTGCCAACTGCGGTGGGCTCTTTCAGCTCGCCTACTCGGTCTGTAAGGGCGTGGATAAGATCATCCCCGTGGATGTGTATGTCCCAGGATGTCCGCCGCGACTCGAGGCATTGACTGAAGGCCTGCTGCGAATCCAGGAAAAGATGATGCAGGAGCGTTGGCTGGTGAAGGCGCCTAAAGTTGCGGCGGAGTCAGCGGAGGCCTAACCGGTGGAGGCGAAAGAGATATACGCCAAGACGGAGCGGCAGTTTCCTGGGAAAGTGAGCGGCTTTAAGGGCGACGTTTTCGATCCCTATTTTCAGGTTGAGCCGCAGGCGATCGTTGAAGTGTGCCGCTATCTGCGCGATGATCCCGAATCGAAATTTGAGGTTCTCTCGGATCTGACCGCGGTCGATCTTCCCAAAGAGAATAAGCTCCAGGTTGTTTATCACCTCTTTTCTTATTCCCATCGCCATGCGATGGTTCTCAAGGCAGATCTTCCGCGCGAAGAGCCACATATCTCCACGGTAGAAAATGTGTGGGAGGCAGCCAATTGGTTCGAAAGGGAGGTTTTCGATCTCTTCGGAGTTAACTTCGAAGGGCATAGCGATCTGAGAAGGATATTGCTTCCCGAGGACTGGGTCGGCCATCCCCTGCGCAAGGATTATGTGGAGCAAGAGGAGTACGATGGAATCAGCACCCAGAGGGAGCCGTTGGTAGAAAAGCTGCTTCGATAAGGAAACATTATGGCAGAGGTTGCTCGCACCGCAGGCGAAGTTTTCCATACCGAAGACATGACTCTCAGCGTAGGGCCGCAGCACCCAAGCACCCATGGGGTGTTGCGCTTTGTGGTGAGGACGGATGGCGAAGTGATCCGCGTGGCGATTCCGGATGTAGGTTACCTTCATCGCTCCATTGAAAAGATCGGGGAAAAGGTGACCTGGCATGGCTATGTTCCCTACACCGATCGTGCGGACTATCTTGCCGCGATGTTTGCCAATCAGGGCTTTTGCATGGCGGCGGAGAGGCTTGGAGGCGTGGAAGTCGCCCGGCGCGGCGAGTTCTGCCGCGTCATCGCCTGTGAGCTCAATCGTATCGCCAGCCATCTCATCTCCGTCGGCACCTTCGGCCAGGATATCGGAGCGATTACGCCCTTTCTTCACGCGCTAAGGGAAAGGGAGACCATTAATGATCTCATGGAAGAGATCTGCGGCGCGCGGCTCACCTATAACTACATTCGCATCGGGGGAGTCGGCTATGACATCACGCGGCAAACCTGCGACCGCATCACCCAGTTCATCGATCATTTCGAGCCGATCGTAGATGAATTTAATCGCTTGTTGTCGAACAACAAAATCTTTATCGAGCGGCTTGCCGATGTCGCGGTCATCACCAAGGAGGACGCCTTTCAATACAACATCGTCGGGCCGAACCTGCGCGCCTGTGGGGTCAAATGGGATATCCGGAGAGACATTCCCTACTCGGTCTATCCCGAATTAGAGTTTGAGGTTCCTATCGGGAGCGGCGAGAAAGGGACGCTCGGAGACTCCTATGACCGGTATATGGTGCGCATCCGCGAGATGCAGGAGAGCTGCAAGATTCTTCGCCAGTGTCTCAAGATGATGCCCCAGGGTCCTGCCATCGCCAAGGTAGCGCGGAAATTCAAGCCGCCAGCGGGCCAAGCTTATGTGCGGATAGAGAGCTCGCGGGGGTATATGGGATTCTATGTGGTCAGCGACGGTAGCGAATATCCCTATCGCGTCCGGATTCGCACGGGATCCTTTACCGCCATGAGCCTGATTGAGAAGATCAGCCACGGCATCATGGTGGCGGATCTCATTGCCCTCATCGCAAGTCTCGATGTAGACGCACCGGAAATCGACCGGTAGCCAATAACGATCCTCATGCAACAGTTTATCGATCAGCTCGTCCAGGAGGGATACTTCCAAGGAATGCCTAAAGAGGTCGTTTATGCGGTCGCGATGTTGCTCGCCGCTTTTGCAGTCCTTTCGTTTTTTGTCGCTCCGCTGGCTGGCATCACCAGTTGGCTCGAGCGCAGAGTTTGGGCCAGGATGCAGTCGCGCGTCGGTCCCAATCGAGTAGGCCCGCAGGGCATCCTCCAATGGCTGGCGGATGGAATCAAGAACCTGCTCAAGGAAGATCTCATCCCCTCGGCGGCGGATAGACATCTCTTCGCTCTGGCTCCCTACGTGGTCTTCATCGGATTTTTGGCCACCTTCGTTGTCATTCCCTTCGGGAGCCAGCTCATTGTGGCCGACTTAAACATCGGCATTCTCTATCTCCTCGCGGTGACGTCGTTGGTTGTAGTGGGAATCTTGATGGCCGGTTGGTCGTCTAACAACAAATGGTCTCTCCTGGGGGGGATGCGGTCGGCGGCGCAGATTGTGAGCTATGACATCCCCGCGGGGCTCGCCGTATTAACGATCATTTTCGTTTCGGGCACGATGAGCACGCAGGGAATCATCAAAGGCCAAGGCTGGGCTCCTTGGGACTGGTATCTCTTTTACAATCCTTTTACCTTTATTGTC